>NZ_MAKD01000035.1:0-691 GCF_001691235.1 Vibrio sp. ZF57
CGTCAAAGATACGCTAGCGGATATCAGTGTCGATTTTGATGGTTTTGGTGATGAATATTACAACTCTGCCGAGGTGAGTAATGGCGCACTGGTCGGCACGGTGACCAATGTTGAAGACGGTCAAGAAGTTTCAATCACTATCACCGATGTTGATGGCAAGTCAGAAAATTATACCGCGACAGTGACTGGTGGCGAGTGGACTCTAACTGGCCAAGATTACTCTGCCTTCGCTGAAGGTACGCTAACAGTAGAAGCAAGCGTTACGGACATTGCCGGTAATACGACAACTTCTAGCGATACCATAGTCAAAGATACGTTAGCGGACATCAGTGTCGATTTTGATGGTTTTGGTGATGAGTATTACAACTCTGCCGAGGTCAGTAATGGCGCATTAGTTGGCACGGTGACCAATGTTGAAGATGGTCAAGAAGTTTCAATCACTATCACTGATGTTGATGGCAAATCAGAAAATTATACCGCGATAGTTTCTGGTGGTGAATGGACATTAGTCGGCCAAGACTATTCGGGTTTTGCAGAAGGCATTTTAACCGTTGAAGCAAGTGTCACGGACGTTGCAGGCAATATTGCTACTTCTAGCGATACTATCGTCAAAGATACGTTGGCGGACATCAGTGTGGATTTTGATGGTTTTGGTGATGAGTATTACAACTCTGCCGAGGTCAGTAATGGC
>NZ_MAKD01000036.1:0-256 GCF_001691235.1 Vibrio sp. ZF57
GCACCTGCCTTACAAGCAGGGGGTCACTGGTTCGAGCCCGGTATCGCCCACCATCTTTAAGCATTCTCGTAAGAGAGTATTTAAAAATGGGTTTAAAAGTTTAACACTTAAAACTCTTGCTCTTTAACAATTTGGAAAGCTGACTGATTGATTACTTACGAGTAATTCAATCAAATTTAAAAGTTCTCAATGTTTATCTTTTATTAGATAAACACAACAAACACATTCAAGTGTCTTGTATTCGAATCAAACTTAG
>NZ_MAKD01000037.1:0-1177 GCF_001691235.1 Vibrio sp. ZF57
GAGTATGTGGTTTGTAGCTGCATCGAGGGTTCGAATCCCTCCCTCACCGCCATTTCTTGCGAGTCTAAAATTAGCAATTTAGACAATGTAAATGTGCGTCCTTAGCTCAGCTGGATAGAGTACCTGGCTACGAACCAGGCGGTCGGAGGTTCGAATCCTCCAGGACGCGCCATTCTCTCTTCTCTTACTTGTAAGTGATTTGAGAATAATGAATTAGGTGAGGTGGCCGAGTGGCCGAAGGCGCTCCCCTGCTAAGGGAGTATGTGGTTTGTAGCTGCATCGAGGGTTCGAATCCCTCCCTCACCGCCATTCATTACAGGCCGATGGCCTTTTTTTTTCTTCGTAGCAAGAAGAATGTGATATGTTTCACAACTTCATTCTTAATGAATGAACACCGTGCGTCCTTAGCTCAGCTGGATAGAGTACCTGGCTACGAACCAGGCGGTCGGAGGTTCGAATCCTCCAGGACGCGCCACTATTTAAGGGTTTATTTCTTTTAAGAATGAAAGTCCTTGTATTGACTAAGTTGATACTAAAACCGTGCGCTCTTAGCTCAGCTGGATAGAGTACCTGGCTACGAACCAGGCGGTCGGAGGTTCGAATCCTCCAGGACGCGCCACTATTTAGGGCTTCTTTCTTATAAGAACAGAAATCCTTGTATTGAGTTGTTGTTGTTTACAACGAATTGATACTAAAACCGTGCGCTCTTAGCTCAGCTGGATAGAGTACCTGGCTACGAACCAGGCGGTCGGAGGGTCGAATCCTCCAGAGCGCGCCACTATTTAGGGTTTAGTTCTTATAAGAATGTGAATCCTGATATTGATAAATCGTTCGTCGAGAATTAATATCAAAAACCGTGCGTCCTTAGCTCAGCTGGATAGAGTACCTGGCTACGAACCAGGCGGTCGGAGGTTCGAATCCTCCAGAACGCGCCACTATATTAGGGTTTCTTTTATGAACCCCTGATATTGGGAATACCGATATCGAAAACTGCGCGTCCTTAGCTCAGCTGGATAGAGTACCTGGCTACGAACCAGGCGGTCGGAGGTTCGAATCCTCCAGGACGCGCCACTCTTTAGGGTTTCCTTGTGAACTCCTGATATTGGAAATACTGATATCGAAAACCGTGCGTCCTTAGCTCAGCTGGATAGAGTACCTGGCTACGAACCAGGCGGTC
>NZ_MAKD01000038.1:0-983 GCF_001691235.1 Vibrio sp. ZF57
TGGTGGTATTGCCAAAGGAAGTATGATCTTCGTAAACATGATTATTTAGGCTGGAGTAGGGCGTCACTGCAATTTTTGCTTGGTTATCTTCACCGGTCACTTTCACCATAATGGTGAGCTTCTGACCATCAGTGGTTTCGACTTCGTAGGGGAGCTCCATCGACTCGCCAGCATGTAGGCTACTGATTAGATCGTCCGGATGATGATTGGTACCTGTATTTAATCTGAATTGATAAGTGCCATTAGGCCAAACATCAAGGTAACCAGGTGCAAACCCTTGACCTAAATATTTACCGCTAAAAACAAACTGAGTGTTATCGCCACTATCAGGGTCAATCAGCTGAAGCTGGCCTCTATAGGATTTAAATTCGCTATCCAGCGCTTGTGTTTCAGTGAGCTGAATGACATTAGAAACCAGTGTGGCTTTATCATCTGTCCCGGCAATCGTAAGCGTGGCGGTTTGTTGCGTACTTCCACCATGGCCATCTTCTACTTGATAAGTGATAGCGATTTGTTGCGACTGACCATTGGCCAAATGATTAAATGCGGGATCAGTGGCATCAACAATTAACGTATGCCCATCAGCATCTAAGGTAATGCCCGTTGGAAGTTGGCCCGACTGAGGTTGACCATCGATGGCATATTCAAGGTGACTGACGCTTAAAGCGTCGCCGTCTTTATCTGTGGCACCTACTAGCAGATTGAGGGGGTGATGATTATCGGCCCCCTCACTGACACTGTCTGTTAAAGGCGTCACATCAGGGTTGTCGTTAACCGCAGCCAAGTTGGTGGTTGCGCCGGTGTGTGTTACACCACCGTGTGCATCTTTAACGTCATAGCGGAAGTGTACATCGCCGTTATAGTCTTTTTCTGGGGTAAAGGTAAACGTGCCATCGGCATTGTTTAGAATGGATCCATGGTCAGCATGCAGGTTTTCAATGGTTAGCTTACCGGCGTCATTGGCATCCACATCGACGGTATTC
>NZ_MAKD01000039.1:0-451 GCF_001691235.1 Vibrio sp. ZF57
ATCACTGACTCTTGGGCGACTATACGATGAAGTAATACCTAACTCTTCCATTTTGGCTTTGAACGTCAACGACTTCATCGGCGCACCATTATCGGAGTGAAGAACCAGAGCTTGATTGAAGCACTGCTCTCGCATCAACGTTCGTTGCAGAAGTTGTGACGCCAGCTCACCGCATTCATGCTCATACACTTCATAACCAACAATTTTTCGACTGTAGATGTCCTCAATGACATACAGGTAATAATGTTGGCCTCGAACTTTTGAAGGTAAGTAAGTGATATCCCACGTATAGACTTGGTTCGAGTCCGTCGCTGTGTAGCTGGTTGGCTTCGCTTGCTTCTGTCTGCTCCGCTGACGACCTCGTTTGTGAAGTTGCCCCTGCGTACTCAACACTCGGTAGTAGCTCGACTCAGAGGCGATATACTCACCTCTATCAAGCAGTGTCGGGACG
>NZ_MAKD01000040.1:0-148047 GCF_001691235.1 Vibrio sp. ZF57
TTTTTTTTTGCTTATTTTTCCGATAGGTCTATAATTTCTAAAAAGAAAACCAACGAGGGTAACTATGACTAAGTCTGAATTGATTGAAAGACTGTGCGCTGAGCAAACGCATCTTTCTGCAAAAGAAATTGAAGACGCTGTAAAAGACATTTTAGAGCATATGGCTTCAACACTAGAAAGTGGTGATCGAATCGAAATTCGCGGTTTTGGCAGTTTTTCTCTGCATTATCGTGAGCCTCGTGTTGGACGTAACCCAAAGACTGGTGACAAGGTTGAGTTAGAAGGTAAATACGTTCCTCACTTCAAACCAGGTAAAGAGTTGCGTGAACGAGTAAACTCAGGAATGTAGCCTACTTATCGGAATTAAGAAAAGCGGCATACTATAATGTATGCCGCTTTTTTATGACCATAATATGGTGGTCTGATTAGTAATTTTCCTGCATAATCGTACAGCTAACCAACCAATGAGTGATGAACTATGAAAATTATAAAAATAGTCGCCGTTATCGCACTTTTCCTAATTGCACTGGCTTTAGGCTCTCAAAACCAAGCAACTGTGAATTTCAACTATCTGCTAGCGCAAGGTGACTTCCACCTATCAAGTTTATTAGGTGTTGTATTCGTTTCAGGCTTCGCCCTTGCTTGGTTAGTCTTTGGTAATATGCACATGCGGTCTCAGCTAAAAATTCATCGCTTGAAGAAGCAACTCAATAAGCAATCAAAGCAGGTCGCTGCTGATACTAAAGCTTAAAGGCTATATTTGATGTTAGAGTTACTGTTCTTACTTTTGCCCATCGCAGCCGCTTATGGCTGGTATATGGGTAATCGTAATGCTCAGCAAGAAAAACAAAAGCAATCACACCAGATCTCCCGTCAATACGTGACGGGTTTGAACCTATTACTGTCAGACCAATCTGACAAAGCGGTTGATCACTTCATTGAGCTGCTTCAAGTAGACAATGAAACCATCGATACTCACTTGGCTTTGGGCAACTTGTTCCGCTCAAGAGGCGAAGTCGACCGCGCTATTCGTATTCACCAAAATCTCATCTCTCGTTCGGGGCTTACCCTCGATCAGAAAAATCTCGCACTGCAACAATTAGCTAAAGACTACATGGTCTCTGGCTTCCTTGATCGCGCTGAAAAAATCTTTGAACAACTTGTAGAAGAACCTGACCATAAAGAGGGCGCTTTACAGCAGTTGGTGGCTATTTATCAGCAGACCCGTGAGTGGAACAAGGCTATCCATTACGGAAATATCTTAGTTAAGCTCGGCAAGAAAAAAATGAAGATGCGTGCCACAGTCGCGCATTTCTGGTGTGAGCTTGCAATGCAAGAACAAGCCGATGGTAATCGTTCTAAAGCGCTTCAGCATTTTAAGAAGGCGCTTTCTGAAGACCCTAAATGTGTTCGCGCAAGTATCGCACTAGGGAAGTTCCACTTAGCGAACGAAGATTACCAAAAGACAATTGATTGTCTTGAATCGGTACTTGAACAAGATATCGATTTTATCAGTGAGGTGTTGCCAACCCTTGCTGAGTGTTACCACAAGCTTGGACAAGAAGCTCAATTGGTCGAGTTCCTCAAAGCGTGTATTCAGAAGAAAGCCGGTGTATCTGCCGAACTGATGCTGGCGCAATTGGTTGCTCACCATGAAGATGTAGGCTCTGCTCAAGAGTTACTGACAAAGCAGCTTGTTAAAAATCCAACCATGAAAGGTTTTTATCGATTAATCGATTACCACCTAGCGGAAGCAGAAGAAGGCCGAGCAAAAGACAGCTTAACCACACTTCAATCTATGGTTGGTGAACAGCTTAAGGTTAAGCCTCATTACCGTTGTCGTCAGTGTGGTTTCTCGACACACTCTTTGTATTGGCACTGCCCTTCATGTAAAGGGTGGGGGACGATCAAGCCTATTCGTGGGCTTGATGGTGAATAGATTTGTGGTCACTTTAAGACCAAATTATTAATTGCAGCTTTCGGGCTGCATTTTTATGACTGTTATTTATCACCTGTTTAGGTGATTAGAAATTTTTAGAAAGTTAACTGCGTTAGGAGATGAAATGAACGACCAAAAAATCATTGTAGCCTTGGATTATGATAATCAAGCGGATGCGTTAGCCTTTGTCGATCGAATTGACCCAGCATCTTGCCGCCTAAAAGTGGGCAAAGAGATGTTTACCCTGTTTGGCCCTGAATTTGTTCGTGAATTACATAAGCGTGGTTTCTCAGTATTTTTAGACCTTAAATTCCACGACATCCCGAACACATGTTCAAAAGCAGTCCGTGCTGCCGCTGAACTGGGTGTTTGGATGGTGAACGTACACGCAAGTGGCGGTGAGCGTATGATGACGGCTTCTCGCGAAATCTTAGAACCTTATGGCAAAGATCGTCCACTGTTAATCGGTGTAACGGTACTCACCAGTATGGAGCAATCTGACTTAGCGGGTATCGGTCTGGATCTTGAACCACAACAACACGTGATGCGCTTGGCTTCTCTAACGAAAAACTCTGGCTTAGACGGTGTTGTATGTTCTGCACAAGAGGCTTCTTTGCTTAAAGGTGCACTTGGTCAAGAGTTCAAGCTAGTTACTCCAGGTATTCGTCCTGTCGGCGCAGATGTTGGTGACCAGAAGCGCATCATGACGCCTTCTAAAGCGATTGAATCAGGTTCAGACTACCTTGTTATTGGTCGTCCGATTACGCAAGCGATAGACCCTGCTGCTGTACTTGCAGAGATCAACGGTACGCTTGCTTAAGTCTATATTTGGATTGAGATATAAATAAAGAAGGCCAGCAAATTGCTGGCCTTAATTTTTTAGTCTGGATTAGTCTAAACTGGACTGAATGCTCTGTGTGGAGCCTAAACCGGAGCACCACTATGGAATTTGAAGTCGCTGTCTTCTGAAGTGATAAGATCAGCTTCTACTTGAGCAAAGTGCGAAATACGCTCTGAAATATCTTTCCCTGCGATCTGTTCTGCTAGCTCAAGGTAATCTTGGTAGTGGCGAGCTTCTGAACGAAGTAGAGACACGTAAAACTTCTCCATGTCTTCTTCCAAGAAAGGAGCCAATTTAGCGAAGCGCTCACAAGAGCGAGCTTCAATAAACGCACCGATGATAAGCTTATCAACCAGAGCATCAGGCTCGTAAGTCTTAACTTGTTTGATCAAGCCCTTAGCGTAACGACCCGCCTCGATTGGCTGGTAAGTCACGCCTTTCTTCTCCATCAACTCCATGACTTGGTAGAAGTGATGCAGCTCTTCTTTGATCAGTAAAACCATCTTATCGATTAGGTCAGCACCGTAATTACAGCCTTCTTTCGCTGTGATTTGCTTGGATACGTTGCTTTTACCACGCAGAGACTCTAAGTCTCCGATACGACGGTAAGCAAATTGCTCGTATGGCAAAATCCATTCATTCAGTTGCTTCGCGCTTTCTTTATCGACGGCGTACTTGCGAATAAGGAATAAAGCACTCTGTGCCGCCTTAAGTTCACACAGCATGTGATCGCGTAGAATGATGTGAAGATTTTCTGGCTTTTTGGCTTCATCTATCCATGAATCTGGCGTTTCGGCTTTAAGAAAAGAGTGGATTGGAGCGAGTAATTCTTGATACATGGTCAGGGAAAGTTTGTTGATAATGCGGGGATTTTATCACAGCTCAAGAGATCTCCCTATACAGAGAAAGGAAATTCAACAGCTACAAAAAAGGCCGCCTATTTAATGTAAATAAGGCGGCCTTTAAGTGTTGAGTTAGACTGTTACCATTTCTTCTTCTGACCGAAGAGGGCATCCATATCGTCTTCTCGTTCTTTAGATTCCATCTGCTGCAAATCTTGAGCGTTTTTGTCTTGGCGTTTCTGGTCAAGCTCGTTAAGCATCTGTTGAAGCTTTTCTTTGGCTTGATTAGAGTACGAGTCGTTCTTAGTCGCCAAAGCATCAATACCTTTACGTAATAGCTGAATCGCTGTTCCCGGTTGTCCGCGAGAAATCGAATCGTTTGCACGTTTGATAACATTTTCAATGTTAATACGGATTTGAATTGTTTCTAGGCGAGCATTTTCAACCACATAAGCTTGAGTCTCGAAACGGCCTTTATTGTGCTCGTTGCGCACCGTATCACGCAGGCGTTTAACTAACTTAAGCATCATGATCGCTTGCTTGTCACTACTTGGTACGCGGAAAGCGGTACTCTCGCCACCTTTGTAGTTCTCTTTTAGCTGAGTGATTTGTTGTTTTACGCTTTCAATGCGTTGGGCAAGCTGCTTATTTTTTGGATCGAGTTGATACATGTTTTCTAATGCATCAAGAATTCGATTGTTTAAGCATACAAGAAGATCTTGGCTAAACGGCATGTGATGAGCGTTGCCAATCAGTTCTTCTGTACCGTCAATAATGGTTAGATAACGAGAAGCTTCCTGTTTCTTCGCTGTTTCTACCTTAACTTTATATTGAAGCATGATGTTGTAGCCTAAAACTAACACCAAAAGAACGGCTACTAAGACGATTATTAAACCAATATTCATATATTTGAGTCTGCTTATTATTTTCTATAGCTAACTGGAGAGGATACACGATTCCATTGTGTATCGGCACTCGTAAATTGCAATTTCTGATTATCTCTTGTTGAGCGAAATCGGCAATCAAAACTTACCAACTAATGTATGAGAATGAGGGTTGGGTTGCAAAGCGTTAGTGATATTTTTGTTTGTTAAGCTAGAAAAACTCAATTTTTCTGTCATTTTTGTGTTCGAAGCGTTATAACTATTAATTATATTACACGCGACTATAACGCTCTCTTTGCAAATAAGTTAGCACAGAAATGAGTAAAGGATTACGAGGTTAGATATGAAGTTACAGCAACTGAAGTACATTGTTGAGGTTGTAAACCATAACCTAAATGTTTCAGCTACAGCAGAGAGTTTGTACACATCTCAGCCTGGCATTAGTAAGCAAGTTAGATTACTTGAAGACGAACTAGGTATTCAGATTTTTGAGCGTAGCGGCAAGCATCTAACGCAGGTTACCCAAGCGGGTGAGGATATCATTCGTATCTCTCAAGAGATTTTGGCACGCGTTGAAAGTATTAAAGCGGTAGCGGGTGAGCACACTCATCCAGAGATGGGTACATTGAATATTTCAACGACTCATACTCAAGCTCGTTATGCACTGCCTGATGTGATTAAAGGTTTCACGGCGCGTTACCCTAAAGTATCGCTTCACATGCACCAAGGTACGCCAAGCCAAATGTCAGAAGCCGTCGCTAAAGGTACAGCGAATTTTGCGATTGCAACGGAAGCGCTACACCTTTACCAAGATGCGATTATGCTGCCTTGTTACCACTGGAACCGTTCGATCGTCGTGACCAAAGATCATCCCCTGGCACAGAAGCGTAATATCACGATCGAAGATCTTGCGGCTTACTCTCTCGTGACTTATGTATTTGGTTTCACTGGCCGTTCTGAGCTTGATACCGCGTTTAACAAAGTAGGTTTAACACCGCGTGTTGTGTTTACTGCGACCGATGCAGACGTAATCAAAACCTACGTTCGTATGGGCATTGGTGTTGGTGTAATTGCAAGTATGGCTATTGACCACGAACAAGATACTGATTTGGTTGCGATTGATGCGAGCCATCTATTTGGTGCGAGCACAACCAGCATTGGTTTTAGAAAAGGCACCTTCTTGCGTTCTTACATGTTTGATTTCATGGAGCGTTTTGCACCGCACTTAACTCGCCCTGTGGTTGAGCAAGCTATTTCTTTGAAATCGAACGAAGAGATCGAAGAGATGTTTAAAGATATCGAACTGCCAGTTCGTTAATCTCATCGTGTAAATTTTGATTCTTATTCGGCCTGTATTTGCAGGCCGTTTTTCTTTTGGGCTTTTAGTTTTCGTTTTCTTTATCGGGCCTTTCCATTTCGACCTCTTACCCCTACAATCCACGCATAATAGGGGGAAGCATGCATTCACGATTTAAAATACTCGATTCATTTTTGCTAGAGCACCAGATTTACTGGCGTTCAGAGCCTTTTCACCTATGTCAAACTCAACAGCAGCCGTGGAAAGAGGTCAATCGTCCACTCGTTGATTGGTTAGAAAGCTTAGATAATGAGAGTATTCAAACCTTAAAAGAGCAGCCTCAGCTTTTGGTCGAAGAACTGACTCGTTTCCTACCTGAATTAGATACTGCTACCCAAAACATCCAGTTCAATAACACAGCTTTGGTTGGTTTAGACCTCCCACGTGGTACTGCTGATGGTATTCCTGGCCGAAAGCTACATCAAATTGTCGCAATGGGCGAGGCTGCATTATGCCATCACCATGGCAAAGAGTGGCTCGAGTGGTGTTCTGGTAAAGGCTTTCTTGGTCGAATCCTATCTCAGCAATCGGATCAAAAAGTCACTAGCTTTGAATGGCAGCAATCGTTATGCGAAAGCGGACAAAAGATTGCGGATGACCAGAAGTTAGCGATGGATTTTGTTCAAGGAGATGCGTTTTCAGACAAGGCCGATGACGTGTTTAATTCGTACCAACATGCCGTGGCCCTTCATGCTTGTGGTGATCTTCATGTTGAGCTAGTTAAAAAGTCAGTGTCACATGGGCTACCAGCGGTCACTATTTCTCCTTGTTGTTATCATCTTATTCGAGACGAAAACTATCAAGCGATGTCTTCTATCGCGAAAAGCTCAGCATTAACGTTAAGTAAGAGCGACTTGAGAATCCCGCTTCAAGAAACCGTTACTGGTGGTGAAAGAGTAAAAAGACATCGTCAACTAGAGATGAGCTATCGTCTAGGCTTCAGCCAGTTGCTTAAGGCTGAACTTAACATTGACGAATACATTCCTGTACCGAGCATCAAAAAATCAGAGTTAGCTGAGGGTTTTGAATCTTTCTGCCGTTGGGCATCTGAAGTGAAAGAGCTATCGCTGGGCTCAGATATTGATTTTGACTCTTATTTGATTCAAGGCGAAGCGCTTTTCTGGGAAATGGAAAAGCTGAGTTTGGTTCAACAAGTCTTTAGACGACCATTAGAGATATGGCTGGCTTTAGATCGCGCTATCTATCTGCAAGAGCAAGGTTATGAAGCTACGATTGAAGAGTTCTGTGAACGCAGTATTACGCCAAGAAATCTATTGATTCATGGGGTTAAAATCGAGCGCTAGTGGTAAACCGTACTGTTACGTGTTTTTACGAACTAAATCCATTAATGCAAAAAAGCCAGCGCGACATAATGTCGTACTGGCTTTTTGTTTAATGTGTATGAGTTAACTGAACGCTTCAACGAGAAGATTATTGCGTTCAGTTAGTCATTACATCATTAGTTAAACATTGCGATTGCTTCTGCTGGGTCTACGTATTCAAGGTCAAAGCTTTCTGCAACTTCTTTACAAGTTACTTTACCGTGAATAACGTTTAGACCTTCTAGGAAGCCTTCATCAGATAGAAGTGCTTCGCGGTAGCCTTTGTTCGCTAGCTTAACAATGTAAGGAAGTGTTGCATTGTTTAGTGCGTAAGTTGAAGTACGAGCAACAGCGCCAGGCATGTTTGCAACACAGTAGTGAACTACGTCATCAACAATGTAAGTTGGGTCTGCGTGAGTGGTTGCGTGAGAAGTCTCGAAACAACCGCCTTGGTCGATTGCAACATCAACAACTGCTGAACCTGGCTTCATCTTAGCGATGTGCTCTTTTGTAACCAATTTTGGAGCTGCTGCGCCAGGAATTAGTACTGCACCAATTACTAGGTCTGCTTCTAGAACATGCTTCTCAATGGCGTCTTCAGTAGAATAAACCACTTTTGCGCGACCTTGGAATTCTTCATCAAGTCGACGCAGTGTATCTACGTTACGGTCAAGAATTGTAACATCAGCGCGAAGGCCTACAGCCATACGTGCTGCGTTAGCACCTACAACACCGCCACCAACAACAACAACTTTTGCTGGTTCAACACCTGGAACGCCACCAAGAAGAAGACCACAACCACCGTTAGATTTCTCTAATGTTTGTGCACCTGCTTGAATAGACATACGACCAGCTACTTCAGACATTGGTGCTAATAGTGGCAAGCGACCCATATTATCTGTTACAGTCTCATAGGCTACGCAGACAGCTTTGCTCTTGATAAGCTCTTCAGTTTGTGGAAAATCTGGTGCAAGGTGTAAATAGGTAAATAATATTTGCCCTTCGCGAAGCATAGCTCGCTCGACAGCTTGAGGTTCTTTAACCTTTACAATCATCTCTGCTTTCGCGAAAACGTCAGCAGCAGTAGGAAGAATGGATGCGCCTACAGCGATGTAATCATCGTCTGAAAAACCGATACCAGTACCGGCATTGGTTTCTACAAAAACTTGGTGGCCGTGTGAGATTAGTTCTCTCACGCTAGCTGGGGTCATACCAACGCGGTATTCGTGGTTCTTGATTTCCTTAGGTACGCCAATGATCATCCTGACTCCTCATTTTATTTTGGTTGTTTTATCTATATGTAGGGTAATTCTGTCGAATTAATATCTAGTATAGATAGGTTTAGATAAAATTTGATACTGAATATTAAAAAGTTGTAGTATATTTTTTTGCAAGGAAGTAATAAGGTGGAATAAAAAATGGCAGACAATTATAAGAAGCCGTCCAAGGAACTAGATCGTATTGACCGCAACATTCTTAATGAGTTGCAAAAAGACGGTCGTATCTCAAACGTTGAACTCTCAAAACGAGTAGGACTTTCTCCAACTCCATGTCTTGAACGTGTTCGTCGTTTAGAACGTCAAGGTTACATTACTGGGTACACAGCGTTGCTGAACCCACAGTACCTTGATGCTTCACTTTTAGTGTTTGTTGAAATTACGTTGAACCGTGGTGCGCCAGATGTGTTCGAACAATTCAACACCGCTGTGCAGAAACTGGATGACATCCAAGAGTGTCATTTAGTGTCGGGTGATTTTGACTATCTTCTAAAAACACGTGTATCTGATATGGGTGCTTACCGTAAGCTACTGGGTGATACGTTACTTCGTCTACCGGGCGTAAACGACACTCGAACTTACGTAGTAATGGAAGAAGTGAAACAAACCAATCAACTTGTGATTAAAACTCGTTAGTCACAATTGGTGAAATGAAAGAAAGCGGACATTTGTTCCGCTTTCTTGCTTTCTGGAATTGGGTTTTTCTGTTTGATATGGTTAAATCAACAGTAGTTTCATTGAAACGAGCGGCTTTGGCCGCTCGAGATGTTTTTATCCCGTTTAATTATTAAGTTGGTTTATGTTCAAGCAGAGCAGTAATAAAGTAGAAACAATCATTAAAACGAGTGAAGAGCCTCAGTCTCCTCGTTTGAGTGGTTCTCAACGTCTCAAAGAGTGCAGTCTGATTCTCGGTGTTCTCTTCTCTATTCTACTTGCCGTTGCGTTATTAACTTTTAGTCCTGCAGACCCATCATGGTCGCAAACGGCGTGGGGTGGTGACATTCAAAATGCGGGTGGCTACCTAGGTGCTTGGTTGGCGGATACGCTTTTCTTCGTATTTGGCTCTTTGGCTTACCCTCTGCCTATCTTAGTGACGGTTGCTGCGTGGGTTTTATTCCGCAAACGTAATGAAGACGAGCAGATCGACTTCATGCTGTGGGGCACTCGCTTACTTGGCCTGACTATCCTAATTCTTACGAGTTGTGGTTTAGCGGATATCAACTTTGACGACATCTGGTACTTTTCATCCGGTGGCGTGGTAGGTGACGTTTTAACAAGCCTTGCACTTCCAACGTTGAATGTTCTTGGTAGTACGCTGGTTCTTCTTTTCTTATGGGGTGCTGGTTTCACTCTATTAACCGGTATCTCTTGGCTAAGCATTGTGGAATGGTTGGGTGAATGTGCCATCAAATTTTTCACGTCTACTGTTAATAAGGCTCGTGGCCAAGACCAAGAGCTGCTTGAGCCTCAATTAAGAGAATCAGCAGACCGCGATTTAATCGAAGAACGTCATCAGCAGCATCAAGCGCCAACTTACCGCGATGTTCCTGCTATAGAAGGCAACAAAGAATCAACAGAGCATGATCCGCTAGATCCTGCGATGAGTTTTTCTGCGACCAATGAGTCGGCAGACATGGCGACAAATGCGCGAGACAATGCTGCATCGCCGAAGCGTCATTACAATATTCATATGCCTGTCGATGCTCCTGCGAAACAAGAAGCTCCTGTTCATGAAGAACCTCAGGTTCAGCCTCAAGCGGTAATTGAGTCAGAGCAAACGATCCCTGCTGCAGCTGTTTACCAAGCGCCAGAAGAACCGCTAGAAGAAGGTATTGAGCGCTCTAAACAGTTGAATGCAACGATAGAGCAGCTAGAAAATGCGGCCATGTATGAAGATGACCTAGCAGAACAAGATCAGGTTGACGCGCATGATTCTCAGGTTGCTTACCAACAATACATGCAGAACGAACAACCAGAAGTTGGCCCTGCTCATGCTGACCTTAGAAGTGCTGAACCAGAATTAGATAGCTCACCACAAGTAAATGGCGAATTTGGTTCTGAAGATGTTCAACCTGAATCTTTATACGCTTCACCTATGGGCGAGCCAGAAGCAACCGTGGAAGACGATTTCTCTGCACAACCTTCACCGTTTGATGTTACGGAAGAGCAAAGCTACCAACAGGGCTCAGAGCTTGAATCAGAACAGGCTGAAGCTGAATTAGCTGACGCAGCATTAATCGAAGAACAGTTTGAACCTTTCCCTTATCAAGAAGAACATTCAGAACCTGAACAGCCAACAGCACAAAACCTAGAGCCAACTGTTGATCTTCCTTGGGAAGAAGTAACGGAAGAAGAACCTGCGCATCAAGATCAAGATCAAGATGTCGCCGCATTCCAAAGCATTGTTTCTGAAGCCCAAGCGAATATGGCAGCGGCGCAGAATCCGTTCTTGGTTCAACAAGATGTTAATTTACCTAAGCCTGCTGAGCCATTACCCACGCTTGAATTGTTATTCCACCCTGAAAAGCGTGAAACCTTTATTGACCGTGATGCGCTAGAGGCAATTGCTCGTCTTGTTGAATCTAAGCTAGCGGACTACAAGATCAAAGCAGACGTTGTCGACATTTTCCCAGGTCCAGTAATCACTCGATTCGAACTTGATCTGGCTCCAGGTGTGAAAGTAAGCCGTATTTCTGGCCTTTCTATGGACTTAGCGCGTTCGCTCTCTGCATTGGCAGTACGTGTCGTAGAAGTGATTCCGGGTAAACCTTATGTTGGCTTAGAACTGCCGAATATGAGTCGCCAAACGGTATTCTTCTCAGACGTGGTTGCTAGCCCTCAGTTCCAAGAAGCGAAATCGCCAACGACAGTGGTTCTAGGACAAGACATCGCTGGTGAAGCCGTTATTGCTGATCTATCGAAAATGCCTCACGTTCTGGTTGCAGGTACAACCGGTTCTGGTAAGTCGGTAGGTGTGAACGTAATGATTCTGAGTATGCTTTACAAAGCATCACCGGAAGATGTTCGCTTCATCATGATCGACCCGAAAATGCTTGAGCTATCGGTTTATGAGGGTATTCCTCATCTATTGTCTGAAGTGGTAACCGACATGAAAGATGCGTCGAACGCCCTTCGTTGGTGTGTTGGCGAGATGGAACGACGTTATAAGCTGATGTCAGCATTAGGCGTTCGTAACATTAAAGGTTACAACGATAAGCTTAAGATGGCAGCGGAAGCGGGTCACCCAATTCACGATCCACTGTGGAAGCCGGGCGACAGCATGGACCCAGAAGCGCCATTGCTTGAGAAACTGCCTTACATTGTGGTTATCGTTGATGAATTTGCCGACCTAATCATGGTGGTTGGTAAGAAGGTTGAAGAACTGATTGCACGTTTGGCACAAAAAGCACGTGCGGCGGGGGTTCACTTGATCCTAGCGACGCAACGTCCATCAGTGGATGTTATTACTGGTCTTATTAAAGCGAACATTCCAACCCGTGTGGCCTTTACGGTATCAACTAAAACGGATTCACGAACTATCCTTGACCAAGGTGGTGCGGAATCACTATTGGGCATGGGTGATATGCTTTACTTGCCTCCTGGTTCTAGCCATACAACTCGTGTTCACGGTGCCTTTGCATCTGATGACGATGTACACGCAGTCGTGAATAACTGGAAAGCGCGTGGTAAGCCAAACTATATTGATGAAATCACCAACGGCGAACAAACCCCAGAAACCTTGCTTCCGGGTGAGAAGATGGAAGGTGATGAAGAGGTCGATCCTCTGTTTGATCAAGTGGTAGAACACGTTGTTCATTCACGTCGTGGCTCAGTTTCAGGCGTACAGCGTCGATTCAAGATTGGCTACAACCGTGCTGCACGTATTGTCGAGCAACTTGAAGCTCAAGGTATCGTAAGTGCTCCAGGTCATAACGGTAACCGAGAAGTCTTAGCACCAGCGCCACCAAAAGATTAGTTCCGGTAGGAACTCATAACTATTCAGTCGGTCAAATCGAAAATATGACCGACTTATGTTCTAACAGGATTATTGATGAAAAAAGTATTCGCACTTTTATTTATGAGCTTCTCAGTGTTTGCTTCTCCGAAAGAAGAGTTGAGTAGCCGCTTGGCATTAAACGCAGGCTTCAGCGCTGACTTTAAACAAGTCGTGACCAGCCCTGATGGTGATGTTGTTATGGAAGGTGAGGGCACGGTAGAGATTGCACGCCCAAGCCTGTTCCGCTGGGAGACCACGTTCCCTGATGAAAACTTGTTGGTATCTGATGGCCAAAGCTTGTGGTACTACAGCCCGTTCATTGAGCAAGTGAGCATTTATTGGCAAGAGCAAGCGACATCACAGACACCTTTTGTCCTGCTTACACGTAACCAAGAAAGTGATTGGGATAACTATAATGTGGCGCAAACGGGTAACCAATTCACGCTAACGCCAACTGCTGTCGATTCT
Organism: Vibrio sp. ZF57; assembly: GCF_001691235.1. Classification (NCBI taxonomy): domain Bacteria; kingdom Pseudomonadati; phylum Pseudomonadota; class Gammaproteobacteria; order Vibrionales; family Vibrionaceae; genus Vibrio; species Vibrio sp. ZF57. The sequence continues at coordinate 12,928 of NZ_MAKD01000040.1, forward strand.
AATCAGGGCGACTTCCAGATTAATATCACCGAAAAGGGCATTGTTCAGGGCTTTAATGTGATTGAACAAGACGGTCAAAAAGGTGAGTTTACCTTTAGCAATGTTGATTTGGGTAAACCTGCAGCAGACCGCTTTACTTTTGTGGCACCGGAAGGTGTCGAGGTCGACGACCAAAGAAACTGATCTAAACAAGCAGATCGTTTGGTAGTACGTCGATAGGCATTAATGCCATCAACGAATCAAGAGATTGCAATTGAGTAATTACAGCTTAGATTTTGCGGGGGACGAAGATTTTCGTCCCCTTGCTGCTCGTATGAGACCGGAAACTGTCGAACAGTACATCGGTCAGCAGCATATATTAGGCCCAGGTAAACCACTTCGCAGAGCGTTGGAAGCGGGCCATATCCACTCGATGATTTTGTGGGGGCCTCCGGGCACCGGTAAAACGACGTTAGCCGAAGTTGCAGCAAACTATGCGAATGCTGAAGTGGAACGCGTATCGGCGGTAACCTCGGGCGTAAAAGACATTCGTATTGCAATTGAAAAAGCGCGCGAGAACAAGCAAGCAGGGCGCAGAACCATCCTGTTTGTGGACGAAGTCCATCGCTTTAACAAAAGTCAGCAAGATGCTTTTCTGCCTCATATCGAAGATGGCACCGTGACCTTTATTGGTGCGACGACAGAAAACCCATCTTTTGAACTGAACAACGCTTTGTTGTCACGTGCGCGTGTCTACAAACTGACGTCCCTGAACACAGATGATATTTCTCTTGTCATTCGCCAAGCGATTGAAGATAAGCAACGTGGGTTAGGTGATGTGCCTGTTGATTTTGCTGATAATGTTTTAGATCGCCTTGCAGAACTGGTTAACGGCGACGCGCGTATGTCGCTTAACTACCTTGAACTGCTGTATGACATGGCAGAAGACAACGATAAAGGCGAGAAAGCGATAACCTTGCAGTTGTTGGCTGAAGTGGCTGGTGAGAAAGTCGCTCGTTTCGATAACAAGGGTGATATTTGGTACGACCTAATCTCCGCGGTTCATAAGTCAATTCGTGGCTCAAACCCTGATGCGGCCTTGTACTGGTCAGCACGAATGATTGCTGCGGGTTGTGATCCTTTGTATATCGTTAGACGCTTGCTGGCGATTGCTTCTGAAGATATCGGTAACGCTGATCCTCGCGCCATGCAGGTAGCGATGTCGGCTTGGGATTGCTTCACGCGCATTGGCCCTGCTGAAGGGGAGCGTGCGATTGCGCAGGCGGTTGTTTATCTCGCATGTGCACCAAAGAGTAACGCCGTTTACACCGCGTGGAAGCAAGCGTTAACAGATGCTCACAATCTTCCTGAATATGAAGTGCCGCATCATTTGCGAAATGCACCGACAACTTTGATGAAGGACATGGGCTTCGGGCAAGAATACCGTTATGCTCATGACGAACCAGGAGCCTACGCCGCTGGTGAAAAGTATCTGCCTCCTGAAATGGGAGAGAAGCAATACTATTTCCCAACAAAACGAGGCTTAGAGACCAAAATTGGCGAGAAGCTAGATTATCTGGCGGATTTGGACGCAAAAAGCCCACAAAAACGCTATGAAAAGTAGTCTTTTTTGGATATCGTTACCTAGTCATAAAATTTCAATTAAATCGTTATAAATTGGTCGAAATAACACCAGTTTTAGGGGTTTAGCAGTGATTCAGTAGCAAGCTACTGAATATTCAAATAACTAAAGCATAGGATTAGCAATGCTGGATTCTAAATTACTTCGAGCTGAGCTGGATGAAACAGCGGCAAAATTAGCACGTCGAGGCTTCACCCTTGATGTAGAGACAATTCGTGAACTTGAAGAAAAACGTAAGTCCCTTCAGATGAAAACTGAAGAGCTACAAGCGTTACGTAACTCTCGATCGAAGTCCATTGGTCAAGCGAAAGCAAAAGGCGACCATGAAGAAGCTGAGCGTATCCTTGCAGAAGTAGGCAACTTAGGCGCAGAACTAGACCAAGCTAAAGTAGCATTGGCTGATCTTCAATCTGAGCTAGAAACGATCACAATGTCTATTCCTAACCTACCTGATGCAGAAGTGCCAGATGGTAAAGATGAAGACGATAACGTAGAAGTTTCTCGTTGGGGTCAACCTAAGACTTACGACTTTGAAGTGAAAGATCACGTCGATCTTGGCGAAATGTCTGGCGGTCTTGATTTTGCTAGCGCAGTTAAAATCTCGGGTTCTCGTTTCATCGTGATGAAAGGCAAATTTGCACGTCTACACCGTGCTATTGCTCAGTTCATGCTGGACCTTCACACTGATGAGCACGGCTACACAGAAATGTACGTACCGTATCTAGTGAACCACGATAGCCTTTACGGTACTGGTCAACTTCCTAAGTTCGGCGAAGACTTGTTCCACACAAGCCCGCTAACTGAGCAAGTAAGTGACGTACCTCTTAAGACTCTATCGCTTATCCCTACTGCGGAAGTACCGGTAACGAACATGGTTCGTGACACGATCACTGATGAAGCTGAACTGCCACTTAAGATGACAGCTCACACGCCGTGTTTCCGTTCTGAAGCGGGTTCTTACGGTCGTGACACTCGTGGTCTTATCCGTATGCACCAATTCGACAAAGTTGAATTAGTACAAATCACTAAGCCAGAAGACTCAATGGCAGCGCTTGAAGAGCTAACTGGCCACGCTGAGAAAGTACTTCAACTTCTAGAGCTTCCTTACCGTAAAGTGATTCTATGTACAGGTGACATGGGCTTCGGTTCTGCGAAAACTTACGACTTAGAAGTATGGGTTCCAGCACAAGAGACTTACCGTGAGATTTCTTCTTGTTCAAACATGTGGGATTTCCAAGCGCGTCGTATGCAAGCTCGTTTCCGTCGTAAAGGCGAGAAAAAACCTGAACTTGTACACACACTAAACGGTTCTGGTCTTGCTGTTGGTCGTACTATGGTTGCTATCCTTGAGAACAACCAAGAAGCAGATGGCCGTATTGCTATCCCAGAAGTACTTCAACCATACATGGGCGGCGTAACGCACATCGGTTAATTAGATTGATTAAGCATTAGGTTACTTATAAAACCCAGCCAACAGGCTGGGTTTTTTATTGCCTATAGAATAGTGCAGTGGCGAGAAATAAATAATTTTTGTTACCTATGTGTAATATTGTTTTATTGATTTTGATAATTATTACAATCCTTAAATGTGGCTATAATATGCTCTTACCGCGGTAGGTATAGATTTTCTCTTTCAAATACTGAGGAGGGCTTATGGCCGTAGGATGGGCTGGTGACGATAGTGTCAGCCAGCAAATACAAAATACCATTGATGATGAGATCTCTCGTGTAAGAGGAAACCTTCGAGGTGGTGAGGGTTTGCGTTATTGTGATGAGTGTGGTGATGAGATTCCGGAACAAAGACGACGCGCGATCAAAGGCGTTCGTTTGTGTATAGAATGTCAGTCAATATTAGAGCATGACGCACATCGACATTCATTGTTTAACCGTCGAGCAAGTAAAGATAGCCAATTACGTTAAACTGACGGTTACCTTCAAGCAGTTAAGGCCTTACTTTTATGTAAGGCCTTTTAGTTTAATTAAATGATTTATTAATGAAGATATATAGAAATAATCGTCGCTCTTGTTTAGAGCAATAAACGCCTTATTTAAAGCAATGAGTATTTTGTAATGCAGTGTCGATAGCAGCGACCAATTGCTCAATATGTTGTGGTTTGATAATAAACGGAGGCATCATATAAATTAGCTTACCAAACGGACGGATCCAAACGCCTTGCTCTACAAAGTGCGCTTGAATGGTTTCCATATCGACAGGTGTATGTGTTTCAACAACGCCAATAGCGCCTAACCAACGCACGTCTTTGACAAGATCATGCTCTCGCAACGGTGGTAGCAACTCAGAAAAGAGTTGTTCAATCTGTTGAGTCTGATTTTTCCAATGGCCTTGCTCGATGATGGATAAACTTGCTGCACCTACAGCACAAGCTAGAGGGTTACCCATAAAGGTAGGCCCGTGCATAAAGCAACCGGCTTCACCGCCACATACGGTGTCAGCAACTTCCTTACTCGCAAGCGTCGCTGACAATGTCATATAGCCACCAGTTAAAGCTTTGCCTACGCATAATATGTCCGGTTGAACATCGGCATGCTCACAAGCGAACAGTTCCCCTGTGCGGCCAAATCCGGTCGCAATCTCATCCAAGATCAGCAATACGTTGAATTCATCACACAGCAAGCGAACTTGTTTTAGGAACTCAGGGTGGTAGATGCGCATGCCGCCAGCCCCTTGAACGATAGGCTCTAAGATCACCGCTGCGACTTCTTGATGGTGTGCTGCCAGCTTTTCTTTAAAACTATCGATGTCACTTGAGTTCCACTCATCCCAAAAGCCTGTTTTTGGCGAATCAGCGAAAATATGTTCCGGCAAAAAGCCTTTGTAGAGGCTGTGCATCGAATTGTCAGGGTCGGTCACTGACATCGCCGCAAAGGTATCACCGTGGTAGCCATCTCTTAGTGTGAGGAACTTTGAACGAGGTTGTCCTTTAGCGTGCCAATATTGCAATGCCATCTTGAGGCTAACCTCTACGGCAACTGAACCTGAATCGGCCAAAAATACATGCTCAAGATTACTTGGCGCGAGATTCAAAAGCTTCTTACATAGATCGATAGCGGGCTGGTGGGTGATGCCACCAAACATAACGTGTGAAACCTTATCGATTTGACTATGAGCTGCAGCGTTTAGCTCAGGGTGATTGTAGCCGTGGATGGTTGACCACCAAGATGACATACCATCAATAATTCGTTTTCCGCCTTCTAATTCTAGGTGAACACCGTCTGCGTTGGTGACTGGATAGCAGGTCAGAGGTGTTAACGTTGATGTGTAGGGATGCCAGATATGCTGGCGATCAAAGGCGAGATCCATAGTAACTTCCATTCTTGGTGCGGTTAAAAAATAACCATATGTAAACTTTTGATATTATCAATGTGTTGACAGTCTAAAGCTTGTCGGTAGACTAGCCAAGCATAAATGCAATCTCTATTGATAGAGATGAAACATCAAATAATAAAAAAGGATCGACACGTGGAAGTTCGTCATGACTGGACAGTTGCTGAAGTAACAGCGCTGCTTGAAAAACCGTTTATGGATTTAATGTTTGAAGCTCAAGTGGTTCATAGACAGTACCAAGAGCACAACCACGTGCAGGTGAGTACGCTTCTATCGATTAAGACCGGTGCTTGTCCTGAAGACTGTAAGTATTGTCCTCAAAGTGCTCACTACCGAACGGATGTCGACAAAGAACGCCTAATGGAAGTAGAGCGTGTTTTGGATGCGGCGCAAAAAGCCAAGAACGCGGGCTCGACTCGTTTCTGTATGGGCGCGGCGTGGAAAAACCCGAAAGAACGCGATATGCCTCACTTGACTGATATGATCAAAGGTGTGAAAGGTATGGGTCTAGAAACCTGTATGACACTAGGCATGTTAACCCCTGATCAAGCTGGCGAGTTAGCGGATGCAGGCTTGGATTACTACAACCATAACCTTGATACGTCTCCCGAGTTTTACGGCAGCATCATCACCACTCGTACTTACCAAGATCGTTTAGATACGCTATCTCACGTACGTGATGCCGGTATGAAGATCTGTTCTGGTGGCATTATTGGTATGGGCGAAAGTACCAATGACCGTGCAGGCCTGCTGGTAGAGCTAGCGAACCTTCCGGTACACCCTGAGAGTGTGCCAATCAACATGCTCGTGAAAGTGAAAGGCACACCGATGGAAAACGTCGATGATGTTGAATCTTTTGACTTCATTAAGTTGATTGCGATTGCTCGTATCATGATGCCAATGTCAGCGGTTCGTCTATCTGCAGGTCGCGAGAATATGAATGAACAGATGCAGGCGATGTGCTTCATGGCTGGCGCGAACTCTATCTTCTACGGTTGTAAGCTACTGACTACGCCAAACCCAGATGAAGACACGGACATGCAGCTGTTTAAGAAGTTAGGCATCAACAGCCAACAAGTGGCTCAGAAGCCTGATGAAATTCAAGAAAACGAACTGTTAGATCAAGTAGTGGAGCGCGTTGCTGCTCGTCCAACGAAAGATGACATGTTCTACGATGCCACTGTTTAAATCCCGTATCAAAGATGCCCTTGTTCAACGCCGTGAGCAGGGGCTAACTCGTCAACTTAAAGTGCTCGAAAACAGTAATGGTCCTTTGCTTAATTGCGAAGGTTCTCGCTTTATTAATTTTTCGAGTAATGATTACCTAGGCTTGGCGAACGACCCTGAATTGGTAGAGGCGTGGCAAGCGGGGCTTTCCCTTTATGGTGCTGGCAGTGCGGCATCGCCATTGGTCACGGGTTTTAGTCCTGCTCATAGAAATTTAGAAGCTCAGCTGTGTGAATGGTTGGGCTTTGAACGTGCGATTCTCTTTAGTTCTGGTTTCAGTGCGAACCAAGCCTTGTTGTTTTCTCTGCTCGAAAAAGACGACTCTCTGCTGCAAGACAAGCTTAATCACGCCTCTTTGATGGAAGCGGGGATGCTTTCTCATGCAACCATGAAACGCTTTAAACACAACGACACGCAGCATCTAGAGTCTCTATTAAGCCGATCTCTACAATCCTTGGTCGTCACTGAGGGCGTATTCAGCATGGACGGCGATCAAGCGCCTCTCAGCCAGATATCTAACCTGACTCATCAATACGACAGTTGGTTGGCGGTTGATGATGCCCACGGTATCGGCGTATTAGGTGATAAAGGAGCTGGGAGTTGCAGTGCAGCACAAATCTCCCCCGATATTTTGGTGGTGACCTTTGGCAAAGCATTTGGCGTTTCTGGTGCTGCGATTCTTTGTTCGTCAGAAGTGGGTGATTACTTAACTCAGTTTGCTCGTCATCATGTGTACTCGACGGCGATGCCACCTTCACAAGCGGTGGCTTTATCTCATGCCTGTAAGATGACTCAAACTCAAGAGTGGCGCCGAGAAAAGCTGACTGAGTTAGGGTCTCTCTATGCAGAGCAGGTGAGCGGCTTGAAAGGCTTTGTGGATACTCAGACTCCGATTAAGCCATTTGTGATAGGTGAAGCACAAGCGGCATTATCAATAGCTGAAGAGTTAAAGCAAAACCAAGTTTGGGTGACCGCAATAAGGCCGCCAGCCATACCTGCTGGAACTGCTCGATTACGAATCACGTTAACAGCTAACCATAGCCCAAAACAGATTCTCCAGTTAACCAGGTCGTTGCATCAAGCCATTGAACGAAACATCGACTTAAGCACTGAACCGGGTATCCATCCAAGCTTTGAATCAAATAAAGAGGCTCAGTAAATGTCACAAGAAGCAGTAGTGCATAATTACGTTGGCCAAGATAAGAGTGCGATTGCCGAAGCCTTTGGTAAAGCGGCAACAACCTATGACAAACACGCTGAATTTCAACGCGATGTTGGCCACCGATTACTGGATAAATTACCCAGCGATCTGTCAGGCTTTAAGGTGCTGGATCTAGGTTGTGGTACTGGCTATTTCTCCGAGCAACTTGTAAAACGAGGCGCCGAAGTGGTTTGCGCTGATCTTTCTGTTGGAATGCTAGCAACAGCAGAGAAGCGGTGTGGTGCATCTGTATCTTTATATCAACAAGCCGATGCCGAACAATTGCCGTTTGAAGATGGGTGCTTTGACATCGTTTTCTCTAGCCTTGCGTTGCAATGGTGTGACGATTTGTCGTCGCCTTTGAGAGAGATGAAGCGTGTTACAGCGGCTGGTGGGCGTGTTATTTTCTCAACTTTGCTTGATGGGTCGCTGTTTGAACTGAAAAAGTCGTGGTCCAAAATTGACGCACATCAACACGTTAACCATTTTATTACAATCAATAAGGTAAAAATTGCGTTAGCGCAATCTAGCTGTACCGTTCATCAACTAGACTTGCCCACCATCACCGTTTGGTACGACACTGCGTTTGAACTGATGCGCGACCTTAAAGGTATCGGCGCTAATCACGTAAGTGGTCGCTCACAAGGTTTAACAAGTCGTCGCATGTTGCAGCTTGTTGATCGGGAATATCGAGAGTTTAAGAACCATCAAGGTTTCTTACCAGCAACATATCAAGTTTGTTTAGGGGTTATTCAATTATGATTGATGCATTATTCATTGCAGGTACGGATACCGAAGTGGGAAAAACTGTGGTTTCAAAAGCGATTCTTCAAGCTTTGGCCGCACAAGATTTATCAACAATTGGTTACAAGCCAGTTGCTGCAGGGAGTGAAAAATCCCCTGAAGGACTACGTAATAGTGATGCACTGCATCTTCAAGAAGCGGCGACGCAAGATATTGCTTACGAAGACGTCAATCCATACGCGTTGTTGCTACCATCATCGCCTCACATCGCTGCTAAGCATGATGGTGTTGTAATTGATGAGGCGGTATTATCAGCGAAGCTAGAAGAGCATAAGAAAAACTCTGACATCGTGTTAGTTGAAGGTGCTGGTGGTTGGCGAGTCCCGGTTTCAGACGATGAATATCTTTCTAGCTGGGTTAAAAAAGAGCAACTGCCAGTGGTACTGACTGTGGGTATTAAACTTGGTTGTTTGAGCCACGCTCTATTAACGGCAGAAGCGATTCGTGCTGATGGCCTAAACCTAGTAGGTTGGGTCGCAAACCGTATCAATCCAGGTACTGAGCACTACGCAGATATTATTGCGATGCTTGAAGATAAGTTAGGTGCACCTAAGTTAGGTGAAATCCCTTACGTCCCAAAAGCGAAGTCTAAAAACATTGGTAAGTACATTGATGTGCAGCCTTTGCTTGCGCTTTAATTACCACGTTATGTACTAAATAAGAAAAGGGCTGCGATTGCAGCCCTTTTGCTATTTTAAGCCTTTAGACCTTGAGTTGATAAACAACCGGTCTTTTAATAAACAAGCTTAGAACTAATGTTCTTTAGTCAGTCCCATTAAAGCTTGCTGAGTTTCTGTGATTTTTGTCTGTGCCGTTTGCGGTGTTAGGATTCCAACCTGCTTTTTCGCTTCTTCTTCAGTAATCCCTAGGTGACAGCACAGTAAATCGATAGCCATTTGAGTGTTAGTACCTTCAACCATGATCCTTTCCTTTTTGTACATGGACTAGCCAATAAATCATCTGAAGTCACTGTAAACGGATTGTTATATCGACACCATACGACTTAGGTCTAATAGAGTGGATTTAATTCGGATATGGTCTCGTAATCAAATGTTGCAATTTAATGCTTAACCTTGTTTTCTTAATCTAAGACTATATGTATAAGTAAGTATAAGTCTTCAAGGTTGGAATCTATTGCTGTCTGCCTTGTCTATAACAATAAGTTTTATAAAAACAGCTTTCATGCGGAGATAAGTAATGAAGCGAGTAATGTTGTTCCTTGCAACTAACCTAGCGGTTGTATTGGTACTAAGTGTTGTTCTTAATGTTGTATACGCAGTTACAGGTATGCAACCCGGTAGCCTCTCAGGTTTATTGGTGATGGCTGCGGTATTTGGTTTTGGCGGCTCATTCATTTCATTAATGATGTCAAAGAAAATGGCGCTACGCTCGGTAGGCGGCATGGTCATTGAAAGCCCACGTAACGAAACAGAACATTGGTTGATGGAGACGGTAAGCCGTCAAGCTCAACAAGTTGGTATTGGTATGCCAACAGTGGCGATCTACGATTCGCCAGACATCAACGCATTCGCAACAGGTGCTAAGCGTGACGATTCATTGGTAGCGGTATCAACAGGCCTTCTGCACAACATGACACGTGACGAAGCTGAAGCGGTATTAGCGCATGAAGTTAGCCACATCGCAAACGGCGACATGGTGACGATGACCCTAATGCAAGGTGTTGTGAACACGTTCGTTATCTTCCTATCTCGTTTCATCGCCAACATTGTTGCGTCGAATGACAACGAAGAAGAGGGTGGCAGCAACATGATGGTGTACTTCGGTGTGTCTATGGTGCTGGAACTGGTATTTGGTTTCCTAGCGAGCTTCATTACCATGTGGTACAGCCGCCACCGTGAGTTCCATGCTGATGCAGGTGCTGCGCACTTGGTTGGTAAAGAGAAGATGATTGCAGCGCTAGAGCGTCTAAAGGTGAGCCATGAGCCACAACTAGAAGGTTCTATGATGGCGTTTGGTATCAACGGTAAGAAGTCTCTAACTGAGCTTCTAATGAGCCACCCGCCGCTAGACAAGCGTATTGCTTCTCTACGTAACATGTAATCGCTACGTATTCTTCAGTCGCTAATCGACAAGATACATTTGAAAGGCTTCCTTCGGGAGGTCTTTTTTGATCTTGGCGTTTAAGATAACAAGTGTTGAGACATGAAGTATGAGATATGAGGTGCAGTTGTCGCTAGGTGATTAAATTGAATCAGTAGGAGACGAGTCGATCAATTGGAGAAGGCTTGGTGTTCTTATGTTGACGATTCTTGTGGCGATAGATTTAGTTCCACGCAATAAAAAGGCTTCCACATGGGAAGCCTTAGTCTATTCTGCGATTCGAAATTCGAATATTACAGCTTGTCAGTTAGCTCGATTGCTTGACCGATGTAGTTTGCTGGAGTCATCTCTTTCAGACGAACTTTCTCGTCTGCAGGAACCTCAAGACCATCGATGAATGCACGCATGCCTTCGCCATCTACACGTTTACCACGAGTTAGCTCTTTTAGCTTCTCGTATGGTTTTTCGATGCCGTAACGACGCATTACTGTTTGTACTGGTTCAGCCAATACTTCCCAGTTCTTGTCTAGTTCAGCAAGTAGCGCAGCGCGGTTAACTTCAAGCTTGCTAATACCTTTCAGAGTCGAAGTGTATGCAATGATTGCGTAGCCAACACCCACACCTAGGTTACGAAGAACCGTAGAGTCAGTAAGGTCACGCTGCCAGCGAGAAACTGGAAGTTTTTGTGCAAGGTGGCTGAATACTGCGTTCGCTAGACCAAGGTTGCCTTCAGAGTTTTCGAAGTCAATTGGGTTAACTTTATGCGGCATTGTCGAAGAACCGATTTCGCCAGCAATAGTCTTCTGCTTGAAGTGACCAAGAGCGATGTAGCCCCAAACGTCACGGTCGAAGTCTAGAAGGATAGTGTTGAAACGAGCAATTGCATCGAATAGCTCAGCGATGTAATCGTGAGGTTCGATTTGAGTTGTGTACGGGTTCCAAGTTACGCCAAGAGATTCAGTGATGAACTCTTCGCTAAACTGGTGCCATTCAACTTCTGGGTATGCAGAAAGGTGTGCGTTGTAGTTACCTACAGCACCGTTGATTTTCGCTAGGATCTCAACGTTTTCGATTTGCTTGTATTGACGTTCCATACGGTACGCAACGTTAGCCATCTCTTTACCCATAGTAGAAGGAGAAGCTGGCTGACCGTGTGTACGAGACAGTAATGGAATATCACGGTACTCGTTCGCAAGTGCTTTGATAGCATCAATTACGTTACGGATTTCTGGAAGAATCACTGTGTCACGAGCTTCTTTAAGCATAAGCGCGTGAGAGGTGTTGTTGATGTCTTCAGAAGTACATGCAAAGTGAATAAATTCGTTTACAGCGTGAAGTTCAGGAACGCCAGCAACTTTCTCTTTCAAGAAGTACTCAACCGCTTTAACGTCGTGGTTAGTCGTGCGCTCGATCTCTTTGATACGTAGAGCATCTTCTTCGCTGAAGTTAGCGGCTAGTTCATCAAGAAACTGGTTAGCTTCTGCACTGAACGCTGGTACTTCTTTGATTGCATCAGTTGCTGCAAGCTTTTGTAACCAACGAATTTCAACGATAGAGCGGTACTTTAGTAGTCCAAACTCACTAAAGATGCTGCGTAATGCAATAGTCTTACTTCCGTAACGGCCGTCTACTGGTGAAACAGCAGTCAATGCTGACAGTTCCATGGTGTTCTCCTGAATTGAGTTTTCTAAATTTTGAGAGGTTTATACCAGTAACAATCTCAATTGTCACGCACATTGCGCAATCGTTTGCGTGAGAGTTGTGTTGATACAAAAAACAAGCTCGCGACGAGGCGCGAGCTAATAAACTACATTCGAGCTAGTAGGATTTGAGCCTGCTCGATCATCTTCTTACGACCGAAGATAAGGTGGCGACGTTTACCGCCAACTTGACGCCATAACACAGCGCTTCGAATCCCTGATAGAAGCAGTGCGCGAACCTTATGTTGGCTCGATGTCTGCTGAAGTACAGACGGAGTACCAGAAACCTGAATGCGAGGGCCGATAGGGCTGACGACATCAAGGTAGATACTTGCAAGGTTGCTGATCATTTGCTCGTCAAACAGATCAAAGTGTTCAGTTTGGCGCTCTGCAGTTTGAATGCGGTCACCAAGCTGAGACATAGAGTCGTTGCGAGAAGACAGCTTACGCTCAAGCGCCATCAAGCTGATGATGTAACGCGTGATATCGCTACCTGCTGGAGTACTATCGATACCTTTTACTAAGCACTCAAGGCCAAGCTTTAGGTTCGCTTCACGTCCAAATACGCCCACGGTATTCGATGGGTTGGTATTTAAAATGGCACTGAGTGAAGCTTCAAAGGCATCTTTATCACAATGGCCGTCTTTCGCTACTTGTTGAACCAAAGCCACAGCTTGGCAAATTCCGGCGAAAGCAATAGTACGGTCATAAAGTGTATTAGCCACGTAGTAACTCCTAGTTGTCTTCTATCGTTTGTCGTTTGATTGATTAGATGCGCTTTTCGATGATACCACCACCAAGACATACTTCGCCTTGGTAGAACACTGCAGATTGACCTGGGGTCACTGCGATTTGTGGCTCATCAAAAATAACCTTAATGTTCTCATCATCAATTGGGATGATTGTACAAGGAATATCTGTTTGACGGTAACGTGTTTTTACCGTGCATGTCATAACTTCAGTAATTGGTGTGCGATTTACCCAATGAAGTTGAGATGCGATCAAGCCTTCTGATTTCAGAAGAGGGTGGTCTTTACCTTGTACTGCGATAAGTACATTACGCTTAAGGTCTTTTTCACCAACAAACCATGGTTCTTCGTTACCGCCACCACCTTTAGTGCCGCCAATATGAAGGCCTTTACGCTGACCTAGCGTGTGGTACATCAAACCTTGGTGTTGACCAATCACTTGGCCTTCAGGTGTTTCGATGTTACCCGGTTGTGCTGGTAGGTATTTGCCTAGGAACTCAGTGAACTTGCGCTCACCGATAAAGCAGATGCCTGTTGAATCTTTCTTCTTAGCTGTGATCAAGTCTTGCTCTTCAGCAATACGTCGCACTTCTGGCTTCTCTAATTCACCGACAGGGAATAGGCTGCGTGCCACTTGATCTGAGCTTAGCGTGTATAGGAAATAACTTTGGTCTTTGTTGCTGTCTAGACCGCGTAGCATTTCTGGTTTTACGCCAGCATCAAGCTCTTCTTGAGTTGGGAAAGTACGACGAACGTAGTGACCCATCGCAATGTAGTCTGCGTCTAATACTTCATCTGCAAACTCTAAGAATGCTTTGAATTTGATTTCTTTATTACAAAGAATGTCTGGGTTTGGCGTACGACCTGCTTTGTACTCAGCAAGGAAGTATTCGAATACATTGTCCCAGTACTCTGCGGCAAAGTTGATAGTGTGAAGGTGGATACCTAATTTGTCACATACCGCTTGAGCATCAGCAAGATCTTCAGCTGCCGTGCAGTATTCTTCGTTATCGTCTTCTTCCCAGTTTTTCATGAAAAGGCCTTCTACCTGATAGCCTTGTTGCTGAAGAAGATACGCCGATACTGACGAATCTACACCGCCGGACATACCGACAATTACTTTCTTTTCGCTGTTTCCAGAGCTGATATCTGACATGTCTAAACACCGTTACTATTACTTGGTCGCAGATTCTAACAGAAAGAGAAACGCCGTGACAGATCCGAGACCGGAATCACAGTTTCATTTGCACAAATAGTGCGCTGACTTTGTTAGAGAATCGCATGAGAGCGAGGTGAGTCGCTAGGATGTCAGAAGTATATGTGGCATAGTCGCTCGAAATCCAAGACCTGAGATAAAAAAATGTCTGAACAAAATGAATTTATGCAAGAAGAAGAGCTGATTGAGATCATCGAGAACCAGCTTGAGGATGGCGAACCAGTGAAAGTGAAAGAGACGTTGATGCGTTTAATGATGACTGGTACACCGCGTGAAGAAGCAATTGCGGCTATGGCATGTGCACTGGCTATTGAAGTATTTGATGTAATGAAAAATGGTGCAGAGTTCAATCAAAAACGTTATGCAGAGCATTTGGGTATGCTGCCTGATTTAAGCTTTATGGAAGGCGAATAAAAAAATAGTACAGCAAACGTTTGCTATAGTTTGAAAGATTGCCGCGTTAAATATTGCGCGGTAGAATCCGCCACCTATTTCCCCTTGACTTAGACTAGCCCTATGAAATTCCCTGGACAACGTAAATCAAAGCACTATTTTCCGGTTCACGCTCGTGACCCTTTAGTTAGCCAAGCTCAAACTAGTAAAAGAATGTCACGTACTCATATTATCGGCATTGACCAAACATTGGTGGATATTGAAGCAAAGGTGAGTTCTGAACTTATTGAGAAGTATGGTTTGAGCAAGGGACATTCACTGGTTATTGGCGACGCAGCCGCTGAATCTTTGTATCAAGAATTAAAAGAGCAGTGCCTGATTACCAATGAATACGCTGGTGGCACAATTGGTAACACATTACACAACTATTCAGTGCTAGCGGATGACCGTTCTACACTGTTAGGTGTAATGAGCCAAGATATTAAGATTGGTAGTTACGGTTATCGCTATTTATGTAATACATCAAGCAGAATGGATCTGAACCATTTACAAGGGGTAGATGGCGCAATTGGTCGCTGCTTTGCATTAATTACAGAAGACGGTGAACGTACTTTCGCAATTAGCGAAGGACAAATGAACCAATTAAAACCAGAAAGCATTCCTGAAAAAATCTTCAAAAGTGCTTCTGCTTTAGTTTTAACGGCTTATTTAGTTCGCTGTAAGCCAGGCGACCCGATGCCTGAAGCAACAATGAAAGCGATCGAATACGCGAAGAAATACGATGTGCCAGTCGTTCTTACACTAGGTACTAAGTTCGTTATTCAAGATGATCCAGAATTCTGGAAAGATTTCCTTGAGCAACACGTAACGGTTGTTGCAATGAATGAAGACGAAGCTGAAGCGTTAACGGGTGAAAGCGATCCACTGGCTGCATCAGATAAAGCGCTAGACTGGGTAGACCTTGTTCTATGTACTGCGGGACCTGTTGGCCTATTTATGGCTGGTTATACAGAAGATGCAGCTAAGCGTGAAACGTCACTGCCTTTACTTCCAGGTTCAATTGCGGAATTCAACCGTTTTGAATTTAGCCGTCCTGCGCATAAAGATTTATGTGAAAACCCAACTAAAGTGTATTCGCACATTGCGCCATACATGGGTGGACCAGAAAAGATCAAAAATACCAATGGTGCAGGTGATGCTGCGTTATCAGCTTTATTACATGATATGGCTGCTAATAAGTACCACAAAGAAAACGTGCCAAACTCAAGTAAACACCAACATTCATTCTTGACGTACTCTTCGTTCTCACAAGTTTGTAAATATTCTAACCGTGCTAGCTATGAAGTGTTGGTTCAACACTCTCCACGTTTATCTCGTGGCCTTCCTGAAAGAGAAGATAGCCTAGAAGAAGCGTACTGGGAAAGATAAGTTACTTTCTTTAATCAGTAGTACTATCAGTATCAGTTGGTTTCTAATACTGATAGTACAAATATAAAAAAGGCTCCGAAAGGAGCCTTTTTTGTTTTTGAATATATTGAAGTCGTAAATAATACTTTGGTCGACTTAAATATTAATTCTATCGCTTAGCGTGTAATTGATTACTCACTAAGTAAACTAAATGTTTAGATAGCAAACTCTTCTAGAGATTTACCAGCATCTAGCTGTTCTTGGATAGCTGAAGGCGTACGGCCTTGACCTGTCCAAGTCTTCTCGTCGCCGTTTGCGTCTACGTATTTGTATTTCGCTGGGCGAGGAGCGCGTTTAGCTTTTGTTGTTTTAGATTTTGCTTCACCAGAAAGTGCAGCAATAAGATCGGCAACATCAATTCCGTCTTTTGCAATTTGTTCAGCAATAGCAGAAAGCTTAGCTTCTTGCTCTGCTTTAGCAGCACGCTCTTCAGCTTCAGACTCTTGACGCTCTTGTACAACAATAGTCAGCTTGTCTAGCGCTTCTTCAAGTTGCTCAAGAGTTAATTCACGTGAGAACGCACGAAGGCTGCGGATATTTAATAGAGTTTTTGTTAATTCAGACATGATATTTTCCATCAAGGTAAACTAAATAATCTTCCTAATAATAAACAGAGCCTAGGAATAAAACAAATAGTATTTCTTCTATTACATATTTAAATATAAAAGTGAGATGAATAGTTGAAAATTCAGAGCAGTATTTCTATTGAATTTATAATAATTATTAAGAATATCTTAAAAAATGATATGTGACAGGTGGAGTAGTCAACTTATGTAGACTATTCTTCTATTGATTAGTTCATTAACAAAAAGCTATTTTTCTTGGAATGATATGTTGCATTGTTGCTCTTGATGAGTACAATTGCGGCTACCTGATGCGAGGTGTTGGTTAATTTGTTGTTAAACTCTGGTTTGCACGGTTAATAATGTTATCGCACGTAGAGGTGCAATTATAAAAAGTAACTTCCGTTGGGGTGATGCCAATGAACGGGAATGAAAGGTGTAATTGCCGAAGTAAATTGTATATCTAAGCAATTTGCTGGGGTTGTGCTCAATAGGTACAACACTGCCATAGTCTTAATTTTAAACTATGGAGCGCTACTGTAGGGTTGGGTGAAGTGTTCACTTCCCTTTCGCTTAGTTCAACATGAGCTTGGTCAGCCGTATCAAGTTTGTCTGCAGTAGATCTCTAGCCAAATAAAAAACTGGTTTTTGAAGATCATGAATTTAATAGATTTTGCAACATCACCTTTATCTTTGCTTCCGCCCCTTGTGGCTTTGAGCCTTGCTATTGTTACCCGCCGTGTATTGGTTTCTTTGGGTGTCGGTATCATCATGGGTGCGATTCTACTTGCTGATTACTCAGTAGGTAACGCAGCTAGCTACGTGTTTACTAAAGCATCTGGTGTTTTCATCGAAGATGGTGGCATCAACACTTGGAACATGAGCATCATTGCATTCCTAATTATTCTTGGAATGACAACGGCATTATTAACACTGTCTGGCGGTACTCGCGCATTCGCGGAGTGGGCACAGTCTCGCGTTAAGAGCAAACGTGGTTCAAAACTACTTGCTGCTTTCTTAGGTGTATTCATCTTTGTTGATGACTACTTTAACAGCCTAGCGGTTGGTGCTATCTCTCGTCCTGTAACAGACCGCTTCTATGTATCTCGCGCTAAGCTAGCTTATATTCTTGATTCTACTGCGGCTCCTATGTGTGTGATCATGCCAGCTTCTAGTTGGGGTGCTTACATCATTACTATTATTGGTGGCATCTTAGTAACACATGGTGTGACAGAGTATTCTGCTCTAGGTGCTTATGTTCGTCTTATTCCAATGAACTTCTACGCGGTATTTGCACTATTGATGGTGTTCGCAGTGGCGTGGTTCGGTCTAGATGTTGGTAAGATGCGCGATCACGAGATCGAAGCGTCTCAAGGTCGTGGCTTTGAAGGCGACAACGATAGCCAGCAAGCTCACGATCTAAACGAAGAGCTAGACATCGAAGAGAGCGAGAACGGTTCTGTTTCTGACCTAATCATGCCGATCGTTTCATTGATCGTAGCGACTGTAGCTGCGATGCTTTACACAGGCGGTCAAGCGTTAGCTGCTGATGGTCAAGCGTTTAACCTACTTGGTGCATTCGAAAATACAGATGTTGGTAAATCTCTTGTTTACGGTGGTGTTATCGGCTTACTAGTAGCACTAGCGACAGTATTCAAGCAAAAGCTATCTATGGCCGATATCGCAAGAACAATGTGGATTGGTGCAAGCTCTATGTTTGGCGCAATCCTAATCCTTGTATTCGCATGGACTATCGGTTCTGTAATCGGCGACATGAAAACAGGTTCGTACCTATCATCTCTAGTAACGGGCAGCATCGATTACCACTGGCTACCAGTTATCTTGTTCCTTCTAGCGGGCGTTATGGCGTTCTCTACAGGTACTTCATGGGGTACGTTCGGTATCATGCTACCTATCGCAGGTGACATGGCTGCAGCATCGGATATCGCACTGATTCTTCCAATGCTAAGTGCGGTTCTAGCGGGTGCAGTATTTGGTGACCACTGTTCTCCAATCTCAGATACGACGATTCTGTCTTCTACTGGTGCTCGTTGTAACCACATCGACCACGTCTCGACTCAGCTTCCATACGCGTTGTCTGTAGCGTTCGTATCGTGCATTGGTTTCATCACTCTAGGTATGACATCTTCAATTGGCATCGCATTTGGCGCAGCGTCTCTAACGTTTGTTGCTGTATGTTTTGCATTGGCTTACTTCTCTCGCTGCAAAATGGCGACGTGCAAAAGCTAAAATTGAAAGTTAATCAGTAAACTATCAGGGAGGCGTTTGCCTCCCTTTTTTGTGCCTGTTAATTTAATTTTAAGTTTCGTGAAAAAAGTTCGAATAAATGGTTGAAAAAGGATGTCAGCTTAGTTAGTGTGGAGACAAGACAGCAAACAACCTAAGAGCTGATAAGTATGCGTAAATTAGTAATGAACATTCATCACCATCATCACCCTATCTAGTCTTTCGGGGAGATTTACGTATACCCGGGAGCAAGATTACTCCCGGAGGTTAAGTCAAAAGAATTTAGATTTAAACCCTCGGGATGACAAAGTCCCCGAGGGTTTTTTAGTTTTAGCGCTTTTAAATAATCAATAAATTCAAATATTTGCACAGGGATACAGCAATGCAGACACAACGCCTAAGAATCGCAATTCAAAAGAAAGGTCGCTTAAGTAAAGAGTGCCAAGACCTACTTAAAAAATGTGGTGTTAAATTTAATATCATGGGTGAGCGCCTAGTGGTTCACTCACTAAATATGCCAATCGACTTGTTACTCGTTCGTGATGACGACATCCCAGGTCTTATCATGGATGGTGTAGTTGACCTTGGTTTCATCGGTGAAAATGAACTAGAAGAAGTTCGTCTAGATCGTGTTGCTCTTAAAGAGCCTTCAGAGTTCCGCACACTACGTCGTTTAGACTTCGGTGGTTGCCGCCTTTCAATCGCTATTAATAAAGACGAAGAATACAACGGCCCACAAGACTTAGCGGGCAAACGTATTGCGACAACCTACCCACAACTACTTAAAGCCTACATGGACGAGCAGGGTGTTGAGTTCAGCACTTGTATGCTAACAGGTTCGGTTGAAGTCGCGCCTCGCGCTGGCCTTGCAGACGCTATCGCTGATTTAGTTTCTACAGGTGCAACGCTTGAAGCGAACGGCCTAAAAGAAGCAGAAGCTATCTTCCAATCGAAAGCAACACTGATTCAACGTGTTGGCGACTTCGACGCAGACAAGACCGCACTGATTGAAAAACTACTGACTCGTATGCAGGGTGTTCAACAAGCGAAAGAGTCGAAGTACATCATGCTTCACGCGCCAACCTCTCAACTAGAGCAAATCAAAGCATTACTGCCTGGTGCTGAAGATCCAACGGTTCTTCCTCTATCTACAGACAAAGACAAAGTTGCCGTGCACCTAGTAAGTACAGAGAACTTGTTCTGGGAAACAATGGAACAGCTGAAAGAGTTGGGTGCAAGCTCGATTCTAGTATTACCAATCGAAAAAATGATGGGGTAGTGACGATGAGAACCGTTGTTTGGCAATCTTTAAGTGAATCACAGCAAGACTCGGTATTAGAGCGTCCAGCTATTACTGAAGGTGCAAACATCACAGCGACTGTTTCTGATGTTATTGCAAAAGTACGAAATGAAGGCGATGCCGCGCTTAAAAAGCTGACTGCAAAGTTTGATGGTGTAACTCCAGAATCTATCCGAGTCAGTTCGGGTGAGATTGAAGAGGCGTGTGCTCGTCTAACACCAGAGATGAAGCAAGCGTTAGAGCAAGCTTATAGCAACATTGCGAAGTTTCACGAAGCTCAAAAGCCGCAGCCAATTAAGGTTGAGACACAGCCTGGTGTTGTGTGTGAGCAAGTGACGCGCGCGATTAATACTGTTGGCCTTTATATTCCCGGTGGCAGTGCGCCACTACCGTCAACGGTTCTTATGTTAGGTGTTCCTGCTCAAATCGCAGGTTGTCGTAAGGTTGTGCTTTGTTCACCTCCGCCAATCGCTGATGAAATCTTGTATGTCGCTAAGCTTTGTAAGATCGACGAAGTTTACAACGTTGGTGGTGGTCAAGCGGTTGCAGCAATGGCTTACGGTACCGAGAGTGTGGCTAAAGTCGATAAGATCTTCGGCCCAGGTAATGCCTACGTTACGGAAGCAAAGCGCCAAGTGAGTAATGACTTCCGCGGAGCAGCTATTGATATGCCAGCTGGCCCATCTGAAGTGTTAGTGATTGCTGATGAAACGGCTGATGCAGACTTCATTGCAGCGGATTTGTTGAGCCAAGCGGAACACGGGCCTGACTCTCAAGTAGTATTGGTAACTCCATCTCCAGTGGTTGCAGACCAAGTAACAGAAGCGGTTCAAAAGCAACTGAAAGAACTGTCTCGTGCGAACATCGCTCAGCAAGCATTGGCTTCAAGCTTAATCATCATTGCTGAATCGATCACTCAAGCGATTGCGATTTCGAATTTCTACGGTCCTGAGCACTTGATCGTTCAAACCAAGAACCCACGTGAATTGCTGCCATTGCTAGATAATGCAGGCTCAATTTTCCTTGGTGACTGGTCTCCAGAATCTGCAGGTGACTACGCATCCGGCACAAACCACGTTCTTCCGACTTACGGTTATACCAAGACGTATTCAAGCCTAGGTTTGGCTGATTTCTCTAAGCGAATGACGGTGCAGGAGCTAACAGCCGATGGGTTGAAAGGCCTAGCGCCAACAGTAGTAACAATGGCGGAAGCCGAAGGTTTGGATGCACACAAACGCGCTGTGACTATCCGAGTTGAAAAGTTAAATAAAGCGAAATAAGGGTAGGGCATGGAAAAGTTAGCAAGAAAACAAGTTCAGGCTCTAACACCTTACTTGTCTGCAAGACGCATAGGCGGTACTGGTGATGTATGGCTAAACGCCAACGAATCTCCGTTTGATAACGAGTACAACCTGAACTTGTCTCGTCTTAACCGTTACAGCGAATGTCAGCCAAAAGAGCTGATTGATGCTTACGCTCGATACGCAGGCGTGAAATCAGAGCAAACACTGACGACTCGTGGTGCTGACGAAGGCATTGAGTTATTGATTCGTGCTTTCTGTGAGCCGAACGAAGACGCTATTCTTTACTGCCCACCTACTTACGGTATGTACGCAATCAGTGCAGAGACGATTGGTGTTGAGCGTAAAGTTGTGCCTCTTACTTCTGAATGGCAATTGGATCTTCCAGCTATCGAAGCTCAGCTCGACAACGTAAAAGTGGTGTTTGTTTGTAGCCCAAATAACCCAACCGGTAATTTAGTTGATCGTAAAGACATCATCAAGCTGCTTGAAATGACACAAGACAAAGCGATTGTGGTGATGGATGAAGCGTATATCGATTTTTGTCCAGAAGCGTCAACCGTTGATTTGCTTGAGCAATATCCAAACCTAGCGATTCTGCGCACCTTGTCGAAGGCCTTTGCTTTGGCGGGCTTACGTTGTGGCTTTACGCTAGCGAACAAAGAGCTTATCGATGTACTGTTGAAAGTGATTGCTCCTTATCCAGTGCCAATCCCTGTTGCTGACATTGCCGTTCAAGCTCTCTCAGAGCAAGGACTAGCGCGAGCTAAGTTCCAAGTTCTAGATTTAAGTGCTAACCGAGCGTATTTGCAGGCGGGTCTATTAGGTATGCCTCAAGTGACGGTTTTTGATGGCTGGGGTAACTACTTACTGGTGAAATTCCCGAACGGCGATGAGTTATTTAAAGCGGCTTGGGATACGGGCATTATTTTGCGTAATTCACCTATTGAAGACTGTGTTCGTATTAGTATTGGTAACCGCGAAGAGTGCGAAAAGACACTTGGATTCATTCGTAACTTTTATCAGTAACGAAAGGCTTACCAGTAATAACATTTGCCAGTTTGAGTTGATTAATCGCAGATTGGCAAGTGAAACCAATATTTTGGGTTAGCGTTTGATTTTAGCTAGGCCACCAGATTTAAAATTAAAAGGAAGTTCAAGTGAGTAAACAACAGAAAATACTTTTTATAGACCGTGACGGCACCTTAATTGTAGAGCCGCCAGTTGACTTTCAAGTAGATCGTTTAGACAAGCTAAAATTCGAACCGCGAGTAATTCCTAGCCTACTTGCACTGCAAGACGCTGGTTACCGTCTAGTGATGGTGACTAACCAAGATGGTCTAGGTACCGATAGCTACCCACAAGAAGATTTCGATGCACCACACAATATGATGATGGAGTTCTTCGAATCTCAAGGCGTTAAGTTTGACGACGTGCTTATTTGCCCTCACTTTGACGAAGACAACTGCTCTTGCCGTAAGCCTAAACTGGGTATGGTTAAAGAGTACCTACAAGGCGGTAAAGTCGATTTCCAACACTCTGTTGTGATTGGCGACCGAATGACGGATCTTCAACTGGCAGAGAACATGGCTATCCGCGGTATTCAATATGGCCCGGATGCGGAAACTGAAGGCACGCTTAACTGGCCACAAATCGTTAAAGATCTGACGGTTAATGCGCGTATTGCTGAAGTAGTTCGTACTACTAAAGAAACCGATATCAAGGTTGCAGTAAACCTTGATGAAACCGGTGGCAACAAGATCGATACCGGCATGGGTTTCTTCGACCACATGCTTGATCAAATTGCGACACACGGTGGTTTCCAAATGAACCTGACTGTGAAGGGCGACCTGCACATTGATGATCACCACACAGTCGAAGATACCGCTCTGGCTTTAGGCCAAGCATTGAAAGATGCACTAGGCGACAAACGTGGTATTGGCCGTTTTGGTTTCAGCCTACCAATGGATGAGTGTTTGGCTCAGTGTGCGTTAGACCTTTCTGGTCGTCCATACCTGAAGTTCGATGCTAAGTTCAGCCGTGAGCAAGTGGGTGATCTTTCAACCGAGATGGTGGTTCACTTCTTCCGTTCTCTAACTGATACATTGGCTTGTACGCTACACCTTTCTTCTGATGGCAATAATGATCACCACATCATTGAGAGCCTGTTCAAAGCGTTTGGCCGTACTCTTCGCCAAGCAATCAAAGTTGAAGGTAACGAGTTACCAAGCAGCAAAGGCGTTCTGTAAGGGTTCGGTATGAAAGAGCAAAAAGTCGTTATTATTGATACTGGTTGTGCCAACGTTTCATCGGTGAAGTTTGCGATTGAACGTTTGGGCTACGCAGTTGAAATTTCAAAAGAACCAGAAGTTGTTCTTGCTGCCGACAAGCTATTCCTACCCGGTGTAGGTACAGCAAGTGAGGCAATGAAGAACCTGCAAGAGCGTGACCTT
Organism: Vibrio sp. ZF57; assembly: GCF_001691235.1. Lineage (NCBI taxonomy): Bacteria > Pseudomonadati > Pseudomonadota > Gammaproteobacteria > Vibrionales > Vibrionaceae > Vibrio > Vibrio sp. ZF57. The sequence continues at coordinate 36,577 of NZ_MAKD01000040.1, forward strand.
GTTACCCTTGTGAAGCAAGTAGAGAAGCCTCTGCTGGGTATCTGTTTAGGTATGCAGCTGTTAGGCAAACTGTCTCAAGAGAAAGGTCAAAAGGCTGATGAGTTAGTTGAATGCCTAGGTTTGTGTGATGGCGAAGTTCGTTTACTTGAAACGGGCGACTTACCATTACCACACATGGGTTGGAACACAGTAACAGCAACGCCTAATCACCCGCTATTTAAAGACATTGAAGAAGGCGAATACTTCTACTTTGTTCATAGCTTCGCAATGCCAGTGGGCGACTACACAATCGCACAATGTGATTACGGTAATCCGTTCACTGCGGCGGTTCAAAGTGGCAATTATTATGGTGTTCAGTTCCACCCAGAGCGATCTTCGAAAGCTGGCTCTAAGCTGATTCAGAACTTCTTGGAATTGTAATAAGGATTAGGCAGCGGCTAACGTTGCCATATAAGGAATGTAAATGATTATTCCCGCGTTAGATTTAATTGAAGGCCAAGTAGTTCGCTTATTCCAAGGAGACTACGGGCAAGTAACAGAATACAAAGTAGACCCAACAGAGCAGTTTAATCTGTACCACCAAGCTGGCGCTGGCTGGCTGCACCTTGTTGACTTAACGGGCGCAAAAGACACAACGGCTCGTCAGTTAGACTTGATTGCTAAGCTCCTTGCTAGCACGCCTGCGAACATCCAGATTGGTGGTGGCGTGCGTAACGAACAAGATGTCGTTGATCTGCTAGAAGCTGGCGCACAGCGCGTTGTGGTTGGTTCTACAGCCGTTAAGCAACCTGAGTTGGTGAAAGGTTGGATGGAGAAGTACGGCGCGGAAAAAATCGTGCTGGCTCTGGACATCAATATTGACGAAAGCGGCATACGTAAAGTGGCGATTTCAGGTTGGCAAGAAGATTCAGGTGTGACCATTGAAGCGCTGATTGAAGACTACCTCACGGTTGGCCTTAAACACGTGCTGTGTACCGATATTTCACGCGATGGCACGCTAGAAGGATCAAACGTAGAGCTCTATGTTGATCTTTGTAAGCAGTACCCACAAGTGCAATTCCAATCATCGGGCGGCATTGGCAGCCTAGCTGATATCGAAGCGCTAAAAGGCAGCGGTGTTGCGGGTGTGATTGTGGGTCGTGCACTACTTGATGGCAAGTTTACCGCAGAGGAGGCATTTGCATGTTGGCAAAGCGCATAATCCCTTGTTTGGATGTCCGTGACGGACAAGTGGTTAAGGGCGTTCAGTTCCGTAACCACGAAATTATTGGTGACATCGTTCCGCTAGCACAACGCTATGCAGAAGAGGGCGCCGATGAATTGGTATTTTATGACATCACCGCATCAAGTGATGGCCGTGTGGTCGATAAAAGCTGGGTGAAACGCGTAGCTGAAGTGATCGATATCCCTTTCTGTGTCGCTGGTGGTATTAAATCAGCAGAAGATGCAGCGCGCATCCTTGAGTTTGGTGCGGATAAAGTGTCAATCAACTCACCGGCATTGGCTAATCCACAGCTGATTACTGACCTTGCTGATAAGTTTGGCGTTCAGTGTATCGTTGTCGGTATCGATTCATACTTCGACAAAGAAACCGGTAAATATCAGGTTTACCAATTTACAGGCGATGAAGCGCGTACTAAAGCAACCAAATGGGAAACCAAAGATTGGGTGCAGGAAGTACAGAAGCGTGGCGCAGGTGAGATTGTGTTAAACATGATGAACCAAGATGGCGTTCGTAACGGCTATGATATCGATCAGTTAAACATGGTGCGTGAAGTGTGTAATGTGCCATTGATTGCCTCTGGTGGCGCTGGTGCAATGGAGCACTTTGCTGAAGCTTATAAAAAGACCAACGTGGATGGAGCACTTGCGGCTTCGGTATTCCACAAACAAGTCATCAATATTGGTGAACTTAAACAGTATTTAAAACAACAAGATGTAGAGGTGCGACTATGAGTTTTGAACCCGTAAGCTTATCAAAAACAGAAGTAGGCGCATTGTCAGAGCGTATTAACTGGGAAAAAGTAGATGGCTTAGTGCCAGCGATTGTTCAAGATTACCAGTCAAGCCAAGTGCTAATGATGGGATACATGAATCCAGCCGCACTTGAGAAAACGGGTGAAACTGGCAATGTGACGTTTTTCTCTCGCACAAAAGAGCGTCTTTGGACGAAAGGTGAAACGTCGGGCAATGTATTGCAACTGCAAAACATCGCCTTGGACTGTGACAGCGACACCTTACTGGTTAAAGTTAATCCCATTGGTCCAACGTGCCACACAGGTACAACAACGTGTTGGGATGGAGACAAGCAAGAAGAGTCTCAGATGGTGTGGCTTCATCAGCTTGAGCAGCTATTGGCTGCCCGCAAGGACGCCGATCCTGAATCTTCTTATACTGCCAGTCTATATGCCCGTGGCACCAAGCGTATTTCGCAAAAAGTGGGCGAAGAAGGCGTTGAAGTCGCGCTTGCGGCGACGTCGGGCGATAAGGCGGAGTTAGTGTGTGAATCAGCAGATTTGATTTACCACCTAATGGTTCTTCTTCAAGACCAAGGCTTATCGATGGATGATGTGGTAAACAAGCTGAAAGAGCGTCATAAGTAAGCTCTCTTTAGATTAATAGAACCGCGTAAAAGACAGACAAAAGCCCCGCAAACAAACATGTTTACGGGGCTTTTTAGTTTTTTAATTTTCAAGATTTCAAGATTTCAAGATTTCAAGATTTCTAAGCCCTACGTCACTTTTCTAACCTCTGACTTTGCGTCATTCCGAGGAGCCTAAGCGACATCAGGAATCTCTTCTCTTAATCTGACTTCTTAGTCGAACGAGTTATCCGCAGCACTTCTTGTATTTCTTACCACTGCCACAAATACACGGATCATTACGGCCGATTTTAAAGCTCTCAACGGTTTGATTTAAGCGTGGGTCAATTTCTGGTTGTGTAGTTTGTTCCTGCTCTGGGAAGGTACCATCAATGTAGTACCAAAGACCGTCTTCACGTATAAAGCGAGAGCGTTCTTGCATGCAGTATTGTGCGCCTTCTTCATTGAAGTAAGCTTTAAACTCAACAAAGCCTTCGTCTTGGTGCGAGCCTACCGCAGTATCGATGACTTCTAGTCCTGCCCAATCACTGTTGATAGATTCGGCAATACCTTCTCTTTGCGCTTCTGCGTTGCAGCTAGGGTGGTAAGTCGCAACAACATAGTCAACTAAACCCAACACGTGCGCTGAATAACGAGAGCGCATCAACTGTTCAGGCGTTTCAACAGCACTGTGGTGAAGGTGCGCTGATTCACAGCACTGTTGGTAAGTATTTTTGCTACCGCATGGGCATAAAGACATAGTCAGATCCTGTAAAAATGGCCTCTATTAAGAGGCCATAAGTGAATGCGTGGGAGTTTACCAAGAAACGATCGCTCACCAAAGTTTAGTTTCTGTTGAAGTTATTGAAATTATCAAAGTGTTAGCGCGAAGTTTACTATTTCAAGGCTGGAGACAATAGCTCTTGAGCCCAAGTCGTCGCTTCGTCATAAGCTTGACCAAGTTGAGCTTCACTCAGTTTGAGAAGCTGGCGAATACGAGTCGCTTCTTCCCAACGAGCTTGCTCATACGCAACCACCATCGCCAATACAGCACCTAACACGCCTTTACGTTGAATCAAGGCTTGTTTGATCTCGATGTCGATCGGCACTGAATCGAGTACTTGTTTCAATGGTTGGTCAAAGAGTGAGTCCAACAGAGAGAACATACCGGTCAAAAAGGCTTGTCCAGGCTCAACCTTAACATTCATCTTCTCAACCAAGAGTTCACACTGACGTGCGCGTATTACCGCTAAGCCATAAAGTGAGTCCGGCTTATCTTCTTTCGCGGATGCGATAGCCACCAGTGAAACGAACTTACGCAGTTTCTGTTCACCAAGGTAAATAAGCGCTTGGCGGAATGAACGAATCGTTGTTGGTGAACCGCCAGCGGAGTTTACGTAGGTAAGTAGCTTATACGACATGGTCACATCGAGCGTAATCAAACGCTCTACTTCACCAAAGTCGATAGGGTCGTGCGCAATCTCTTTTAACAGCTGAACGGTCGTCAGGAATGCCGGGTTGAGCGCACGCGTTTGGATCATCTCTGGCTTGCTAAAGAAATAACCTTGAAAGTAGGTGAAGCCTGCTTTTTTCGCTTCTTGGTATTCTTCGTACGTTTCTACTTTCTCAGCAAGGAACTTGATATCTAGCCCTTTGAGAGAGTTCATAAACATCGCTGCTTTGGCAATTGGCGTCAAACGGATATCGAACTTGATAATTGAAACGTAGGGTAAGAAGCGCTTCCAAGCTTTACTTGGCACAAAGTCGTCTAGCGCAATGGTATAACCCGCGTCAAAGATGGTTTTGATTGCTTCAAGTAATTCGTCTGTTGGTTCGCAGTCTTCAAGAACCTCAACAACGAGGCTTTCTTTGGGGAACAGAGTAGGGACTAAGTTGATTAGGCTTGCATATGGGAAGTTCACGAACCCAAGCTTATCACCCAACGTATTATAGTGGGTCGATAAGAAGTGATCGGAAAGCAAACGGCTAGTAGCGAGCTCCGGCTCTACTTCAGGGAAAGTGTTCTTAGGACCATCCCTGAATAGCAACTCGTAACCTATGGTTTTCTTGCCTGTGTCGAGTATTGGTTGACGCGCTACGTATGAATATTTCAACTTAGTACTGTGTTCGGTTTATTTCTGGTAGAGAGATAATAGCTAATTCACTAGAAATTACCATACACTTTCTAAGAAAGTCTGACCGACAATAATAATCAAAGTGAAAGTTTAAGCGTGATGTTAAAAGCTATTGCTAAACGCTCGATTCTGTAGTTCAAAACTTTGCGGCGTGAACACCAGCACTGAGCCTTGCGTATACCAATCGCCAAGTACGATACGGGTTTTAGTGCAATTGTTAGCATTAAATGTATGGATGTCTGGGCGGTGAGTATGGCCGTGGATCATCAGATCGACATTGTTTCGTTCCATCACATCTTCGACTTCTTGCTGTGTCACATCCATGATGTCGAGAGACTTGGTCTGCTTGTCATCTTTGATATCTGATTGAACCTTTGAAACAATTTTCTTCTTGATGAAAAATGGAATTCGGTTGAAGACCCATTGTAACCATGGCTGATGCACTTTTTCGCGAAAGGCGAGGTACTTTACATCTTCAGTACATAGAGTGTCTCCATGCAATACTACCGCTTTTTGCCCGTAGATATCGATCGTAGAAACTTCGTCGAGAAGTTGTACGCCCGTTTGCTTAGCAAATTTTTTGCCGACTAAGAAGTCGCGGTTCCCTTGAGTAAAGTAACAAGGCACGCCTGTTTTCACTAAGTCGATAAACGCTTGGCGGATAGAAGTCGCGAATTCACTCTTATCATCGTCACCAATCCAGAATTCGAAAAGGTCACCTAATACGTAAAGTGCATCCGCTTCTACGGCTTCTTTCTTCATAAAGGTTAAGAAGCAGTCTGTGATGTCTTCTCGTGACGGAGAAAGGTGCAGATCTGATATAAAATATGTTTTCATAGGTCTAAAAAAAGGGAGCGATTCGCTCCCTATATCCTGATTTTATCGGCTCATCAATACTAACCGAAAGCGATGAATTAAGCTTCGATTGTAGTACCAGTGATGATCACTTCTTCTAGAGGTACATCTTGGTGCATACCCATAGAACCAGTGCTAACACCTTTAATCTTGTTTACGATGTCCATGCCTTCAACAACTTCTGCGAATACACAGTAGCCCCAACCGTCTAGGCTTTCGCTACGGAAGTTTAGGAAAGAGTTGTCGTTAACGTTGATGAAGAACTGAGAGCTCGCTGAATGCGGTTCCATAGTACGAGCCATTGCTAGCGTACCAACTTTGTTCGCTAGACCGTTGTTTGCTTCGTTCTTGATCGTTGCACGAGTTGCCTTTTCTTTAAGGCCAGAAGTCATGCCGCCGCCTTGAATCATGAAACCATCGATAACACGGTGGAATAGTGTGTTGTCGTAGAAACCGTCACGGCAATACTGTAGAAAGTTTGCGCTTGTTTCTGGTGCTTTTTCTTCGTTAAGTTGAACTTTGATATCACCAAAATTTGTGTGAAGGATGATCATGATTGTTACCTTACTGTCTTTTTAATATGAAGTTCGAATTCTAGCGCATGTTGGCAGACTTTCAAATCACCAAATCATTAACTTAACTCGGATGTTTGAGGTAATACCAATCGTAGTAAATAACTGGCCATCCTAGCTTGTTAAAACACTTGATAACGTCGTTAGAAATTTTGAATGTAGAATAACTACTTATCGAAACTTTTTGTCGAAAAGAGCTTCCTTGTTCTCAAGCATTTTTTCTGCGCTATTTATGACCATCTACTTACCGTGATTGGTATAATTCCTGCTTTTAGGGATTACCTATTAAGGTATGACTTGTTATACTGCGAGCTTATTTTGATTAATCCATAAAATAGATAGAGATCATGCTGAAGATATATAACACGCTCACAAGACAGAAAGAGGAATTCAAACCAATTACAGCTGGCAAAGTCGGTATGTATGTCTGTGGGGTAACCATATACGATCTCTGTCATATTGGTCATGGCCGTACGTTCGTTTCATTTGACGTGGTAACTCGTTACCTGCGTTACCTTGGTTACGATTTGAATTTCGTTCGTAATATCACTGATATCGATGACAAAATCATCAAACGCGCTAACGAAAACGGTGAGTCTTGTGACTCTCTGACTGAGCGTTTAATCGGTGAGATGCACGCTGACTTTGATGCATTGAACATGAAGCGTCCAGATGTTGAGCCTCGTGCGACAGAATACATCACTGAAATCATCGAGCTTGTTGAAAAGCTGATTGAACGTGGTTTCGCATACGTTGCAAGCAACGGCGACGTGATGTTTGAAGTAAAGAAATTCGACGAATACGGTAAGCTTTCAAAGCAAGACCTTGATCAGCTTCAAGCGGGTGCTCGCGTTGATGTTGAATCTGCAAAACGCAGCCCACTAGACTTCGTTCTTTGGAAGATGTCTAAGCCAGGTGAACCTACATGGGAATCGCCATGGGGCCCGGGTCGTCCAGGTTGGCACATCGAATGTTCAGCAATGAACTCGTCTATTCTTGGTAACCACTTCGATATCCACGGTGGTGGTTCAGATCTGCAGTTCCCTCACCACGAAAACGAAATCGCACAGTCTTGCTGCGCGCACGGCACTCAGTATGTAAATACTTGGATGCACAGTGGCATGGTGATGGTAGACAGAGAAAAAATGTCTAAGTCACTGGGTAACTTTTTCACTATCCGTGACGTACTTCAGCATTACGATGCAGAGACAGTTCGTTACTTCCTAATGTCTGGTCACTACCGTAGCCAACTAAACTACAGCGAAGATAACCTAAATCAGGCTCGTGCATCACTTGAACGTCTCTATACATCACTTCGTGGTCTAGACGTTACCGCAGCCCCTGCTGGTGGTGAAGAGTATGTGACTCGTTTCTCTACAGCGATGAACGATGATTTCAACACACCTGAAGCTTATTCAGTGCTGTTTGAAATGGCTCGTGAAATCAACCGTATCAAGACTGAAAGCATAGAAAAAGCAAGTGCACTAGGTGCGTTGATGCGTGAACTGGCAGACATCATCGGTATTCTTCACCAAGATCCAGAAGCTTTCTTGCAAGGCGATGCAGCAGGTAACGATGACGAAGTCGCTGAAATCGAAGGCCTAATTAAGCTACGTAATGACTCTCGCGCTTCGAAGGATTGGGCAAATGCCGATCTTGCACGTGATAAGCTGAACGAGCTAGGTATTGTTCTGGAAGATGGTCCAGAAGGTACGACTTGGCGTCGTAAGTAAATCTTATAAAAAGGGCTGATTTTCAGCCCTTTTTTCTAGCAAAAATTCTCTAATTTCACCTTTTTATCTTCAACTTTTAATTAACAGGAATATTTCTGTGGCTCAGATGTATTTTTATTACTCGGCAATGAACGCGGGTAAATCAACAACGCTTCTTCAATCTTCATTCAACTACCAAGAACGTGGTATGACACCAGTGATCTTTACGGCTGCATTAGATGATCGCTATGGTATCGGTAAAGTGAGTTCACGAATTGGTCTTCAATCTGAAGCTCAATTGTTTAAAAACGACACCAATATGTTTGAGGCAATTCAAAAACTTAACGAAGAAGAAAAGCGTCATTGTGTATTGATCGATGAGTGCCAATTTTTATCGAAGGAGCAGGTGTACCAATTAACAGAAGTGGTTGATAAGCTGCACATCCCTGTACTTTGTTACGGCCTACGTACCGATTTCCTGGGTGAACTGTTTGAAGGTAGCCGTTACTTACTGTCTTGGGCAGATAAACTTGTTGAGCTTAAAACAATTTGTCACTGTGGCCGTAAAGCGAACATGGTAATTCGTACCGACGAGCACGGTGTGGCGATTGCTGAGGGCGACCAAGTGGCTATTGGCGGTAACGACAAATACGTTTCTGTTTGCCGTCTGCACTACAAAGAAGCGTTGGGTAAATAAGCCGATCTATTTGCTAACGCGAAAGAACGAAAAACGGTGACCAAGTGTCACCGTTTTTGTTTATTGGGCCTGTGTTTTGCTTTCTTCCAAGCCGAGCTTTTGTTTTATTTCCTGCCGAGCTTTTACTTTGTTCAAAGTCTAACTTTTGCTTATTCGAAACCGAGCTTCTTCAATGCTTGATAGGCGTGGTCAACGTCGTCGGGGATCGGCATCTCAATCTGAAAGCCTTTCTCTGGGTAGGATTTGATTCGCTCGTAATCAGCAATTAATGCGCCTAACACCATATCTAACGGCAACTCTTCGTTAAAGTAATCATCCCAAGTTTGCCATCGCGACGTCACGGTAATCTCGGAAGTTTCGTCAGGCCATTGTTTACTGAAGGTTGCGTAGGTACGTTTCTCCATGAAGGGCTTCTGAACTAAGGTTAGCCTCTTCGGCGATAACCCTTTTTCTGTCAGCAACTCATGAGTGAATCGTACATTTTCCCCAGTATTTGTTGCGTGTTTCTCTATGATAATGTCAGAGTCAGGCACGCCACAATCTCGTGCGATAGAAGCGAATGTTTCTGCTTCTGAGCGTTCAAAGCTTCTTTCGGTAAAGCGCCCCACACCGCCAGAAAAAACGATGTAAGGCGCGATCTGTTGGTGATAAAGCTCGGCTGCATATTCAGCTACGCGAGTATCGTTGCTACACAACACAAAGATACAGTCGGAAGGCGTAACCTTGTGACCCATCGACATAAAGTTCCAAAGGGTGTCGACTGAGCGATGCAGTTTTATGTTGGGATTTTTGTTAGCAATAGATTGTTCAGTCATGAAGTGCGTCCAGTGTGGATTCGAATTTAAATGAATAACCTAAGTCGAGAATCTTCTTCGAAGAGATTAACTTGTCTGGGGTATCAACAACAGCGGGCAGAGGCTCACTGCTGTTGGCGCTTTTCAGTGCCGCGGCATAAAACTCCGCCTTACTGACTGTATTTGGTGTGGTCACGTTAACTATTTCATTGTGCAGTTGACTGATAGCGAAATCGACAGCACCAATTGCATCATCAAGGTGCAGCATGTTGGCTGGAGCTTGAGTGCTGACTTGTTTTAACTTGCTTGCGAAGCGTGATGGGTGACGGCTTGGGCCGATTAAGCCACTAAAGCGAAGAATGGTGTAGTCGATACCGGAATCAATCACTGACTGTTCAGCTTGCAGCATGATTCGTGCGTTATCGGAAAATAAAGACGCGTGCTCGTTATCTGAGGTCGAAAGGGGGAGTGATGCATCCAGCTCGTTCAGCACACCCGGCTTAGTTGGGTATACCGTAGTTGAACTAACCATAATGAGCTTTTTAATGTTGGCCTTTTGGCATGCATTGGTGAGTTGCTGCCAGTAGTCGGCATACTCTTGTCCTGCTCCTTTTCTAAAGCCAGGAGGGAAGCTGCCAATCACAATTTCAGTGTTGTTTTCGAGTAACAATGAATAGAGTCGCCCGATAGTCTGTTGTGGATCGGATGAATCAAAGCTAAACACTTCACATGGAATTTGTTCGCTACCAATGGCATCTGCTCCCGCTTGGGTCGTTTTCGTGACCACTACTCGGTTACCATGTTTTTCTAAATGTTCAGATAAAGGTGCACCTACCCATCCTGCACCGACAATAAATATAGAAGCCATGTGTTCCTCACAACTGCAAATGACGAATTTACAATAAGCCTAACAAAGCTTTGCCCAAAAATGAAAAAACTCCACGGCCGAAGCAAGTGGAGTTTTTACTAGAACAATGGAGCTTTAGTTTAGTACGCGAAGAAGCTTGTCTGCGCGCTCTGCCATCTCGATACCTTCATCTGTTAGGTAACCGCCGTCTGGCTGAGTACAAAGGTTTTTTTCGAATAGGCGCTTAACAGCGTCTTGAGTTTCTTGAGCAGCCTCTTGATGGACTTTAATTCCAGTAGCTGCACTACTTACATCAAATTGAAGAAGGAGGTTTAAATCAGCAATATGTTCAGCGTTGTACTTCATAATTGACCTATATATTCATAACGTTCTCTACCTTCACCTTAGTGCGCATTCTCGGCTCAGGCAATAGCAAATAAAGAGAATTGATAAGTGATACCAAATTGATTGATTAATCATCGAGTGATGAGTTTATTTTGGTTATATTGGGTGATTTGCACCCACTTAAATCATCAGTGATGTTTATTGCTAAGTGGTTGTAATATATTGTGACTAGAAATAATTTGCATTGAGCGAATATTGTATAAAAAGGATATGCATAAGTGAGAGCGAACAAAGTAGCATTAACGATCAGTATGCTATTTGCTATCTCAGGTTGTCAAAGTACACCCTCAGAGCAGACAGACGCGAACCAAACCACAAACAACAATAATGAATCGACAATAGAGGTCCGTTCATTTCAGTCTGTCCAAAGCGTTTACTCCGAATGGGAGGCTAAGCTCGCAGACCACGGCCAATTGTCTCTCTATGCACCAGAGAATTACAATGAACTATTAGACGCATGGGATGACGCTGAAAGCATTTATGCGGACTTACTTAAAGACGAAACTCGGCTCACCAAGAGCTATTCAGTTTTTTCTAGCCTGACTTACGCTGAAGCTTTTGATGAAAAAATTGCGTTGATCAAATCAAATTATGACTCGATATTAGTGCTAAAGAAGAAGGCTGACCGAGTACTAGCGGATTCGATTGTGCAAATGGATTACCTCAAGTTCCTTGGCGCAGATACCATGTTTACCTCGAGCTACAAACGCTTGTATTCAGAATACAGCGAGCTGTTTGAGTATGTTCTGGTCGATGAGCTTGAAGACGCTCAAGAAGCGCAGGTGGAATTTCTTAACAATGCTCGCTTACTAGAAGTTAAAGTGGCACATAAGAAATACATCGAACCTTTGAAGAACGAATTAGAGTTCTTGGAAGATGAAGATTTCGATGACGTTGCTCCACTGACGTTTGCTAAAGCAGCATCTCAAATTGCTTTGGCAGAAAGCCAAGTCAAAGCCAGTCCCCGTGAAAAGTCTATCATTGAAGATGCGGTACACGCTGCGGAGTTTGAGTTGAACCACGTGCGCAGTGTCGCTCATGAGGTAAAAGTGCTCGCGAGTGTAAAAGGCGACAAGTTCGAACAATCGGTTTTGAATGCAGAGAATCAGTTGCTGAGCATTTCACAAGTGGTTAATGATGAAGATCACCGTGATGTTGTATTGCGCCTTCAGTCTCAAAAAATTGTAGCGAGTGTTAAAGCGCTGAAAGGCTCAGACATGACGGCGTCATTAAAGTCAGAGATTAAAACTTTGACTGAACGACTCGCTAAGTTAGAAAGTGAGAATCAGAAACAAACACAGAAATTGGTTGAAGCGACCAAGCACAGTGAGTTGCTCGGTGAGCAGATTACCAAGAGTGATGCTCACATTAAAAGCTTAGAAGAGTTAGTGGATAGTTTGAAAAGCTTAGGTGGCAAAGTGGCCAACGAAAGTGACTCTGATGTGATGTCCCCAGCTGTTGAATCTACTCTAGAGGATTCAACCCTAGAACAATCATCAGAAGAAGTGATTGAACCTTCGGTTTAGCATCACTAATTTCTTTATTTGTGATTGAGTTAAAAGCGCCTTAGGGCGCTTTTTTACGTTCTGTTGATCTATGTCAAAATCTAGAAATAAAAGCGCTCTGTGAGCCATTTTAGTGTACGTTATTCTTTTATTTTTAACGTAACTTGTTGATATTTATAGATGTGTTATTTTCTATGCTGATAACTAATCATTCAGCATAGTTTTCTTTTTACTACTAAAGTCGTATGAATTTTGAATAACTTGGGCTATTTCCTTTCCACAAGGTTGTGGGAGGTATTTTGAGTCCCAAATAGCTCTTGAATTCAGAAATGAAAGAGAGGATTATCGCGCTCCCGACAACATGTTTCAAAATGTAAATCATCATGAATCTAAACCAATTTGACTCATTATTACCGCCACAAATGGCTGAGCGCGCTGCAGATATTGGCGTAGGTAAAGCAACCAAAGATCCAACCAAATCTTTTCTCCTAGCGATTTCAGCTGGCATACATATCGGTATTGCGTTTGTGTTCTACACAATTGTAACCACTGGCGCTGGTGATTTACCTTGGGGTATTACTCGCGTCCTAGGTGGCCTTGCATTTAGCTTGGGCCTAATCCTCGTTGTTGTTACTGGCGGTGAACTATTTACCAGTTCGGTGCTCACTCTTGTTGCTCGTGCAAGTGGCAAGATTAGCTGGGGAACCCTAGTAAAGAACTGGGCGACCGTTTATATCGGTAACCTTATTGGTGCTTTATTGCTAGTGGCATGCATGCTTCTGACTAAACAGTACATGTTCGACCATGGGCAAGTGGGTTTGAATGCCATGGCCATCTCTCAGCACAAAATGCACCATGGTTTTATCCAAGCTATCGCGCTTGGCATCATGTGTAACGTATTGGTTTGTATCGCGGTATGGATGACGTTTAGTGGACGAACACTGACTGACAAAATTGCAGTACTGATTTTACCTGTCGCGATGTTTGTATCATCGGGCTTTGAGCACTGTATTGCGAATATGTTCCAAGTTCCTTTAGCTATCGGTATCAAAACATTTGCTCCAACTGAATTCTGGACAATGACAGGGGCTAATCCAGCAGACTATGTTGACCTAAACATGATGGACTTTCTGATGAACAACTTGCTGCCCGTTACTATCGGTAACATCATCGGCGGCGGTATCTTTGTTGGCATGTGGTATTGGTTGATTTATTTACGCGATTAATAAAGATGGCGGATCAACAAAGCTTGTGTGACTAGCTCAGTGACAAGATTAGTTAAAGCTCAGAGTGGAAACATTGAACTGACTTATGACATTTACAAGACGGCCTGCATTGCAGGCCGTTTTTTATTTGTGGAAAACTTACTCGTTGAATTCTTAAATTATCATTTGAACGCTTAACAACGCAGTTCTGCACGTGTGTATATGTCTTTGAAATAACCCAAGGATCAATGGCAATGATCTTTGCGCGAGCCGAAATGGACAAAAAAGGATCTATATTGATTTGGTTATCCACAATTTCTGTGGATAACCTGTATCAAATTCAGTGAGTAACCAGATCTAAGATGAGTCGGGAGGTTATTTTGAAGGCTGTATTTGAGCGAGAACTCGCCCTTCTTTGGTCAGAGAAGTCTTTAACGATAGGTGAAGTGCAAGCGCTAAGGAGCAGCTCATCATCACGAAAATCGCCAGCATGATCATCAGTTGATACTTAATTGCGATCATTGGTGAAGCTCCCCCGAGAATTTGACCTGTCATCATCCCCGGTAGCGTTACTAAGCCTGTGGTTGCCATTGAGGCCATAATAGGAGACATCGCTTTCTGTATAGCATTACGCACAAAAGGCGCTGCAGCATAAGTAGGAGACGCGCCTAACGCGATTGCTGCTTCATATTCTGATTTCTGTGTTTCAAAAGCACCAAACAGGTTCTGCAATGCCACTATATTACTGCTTAAGCTATTACCCAATAACATCCCTGCGATCGGGATAAGGTACTGAGCGTTAAAAACCGGTGTTGGTTTAATGATAAATAAGCAGATGAACAAGACAATGGGTACACAGGTTACCGCTAGGCTCACAGCGACAGGCACTAACAAGAGGTTTCGGGGTAACTTGGACTTTTCAACAATCGAGCTTGCCCCAACGATAATCATCGTAAATAACCACAGTAAATTGACCCACAAGCTATTCAAAGTGAACAGGTATTCTAGGTAGAGGCCAACCAGAAATAGCTGAACAGTCATGCGAATGATGCTGATAGAAGCCTCTTTTCCAAGGCCAAGTTTTAGCTTGTGGTTGATTACAATTGGTAGCAAGAGAAGTGAACTGAAAAACAATAATTGCCACCAAGATATATCAATAACGTCTTGCATAATGCTTCCTTTTAATAAGGCTTCTATCATATCTGAAAGTGCCAAATGATGCATTTCAGAGTCATACCTGTCGAACTCAAAAAAGGCTCAATTATTTAACATTCAAAGTACAAAATAATGGTTATTTGAGGGTTTTTTGGCTACTACTTAGTAGGTAAAACGTTAAAATTGGTTACAATACGGTTGCGTAAATGTTGGAATTTAACATTTGTGAAATATACTTAATTCTTCACATTTGTTAATACTTTTTAATAACTTTGTTTAACTAAAAACAACTTTGGATGAGCTCAAAAAAGTATTGATTAGCAAGGGTTATAACGGGAGATTTGATTGAACCCTACTTTGAGTATGGTCTAAAATTTGTCGTTAGATACTTAAGAACTTTAGCCCCATAGAATGGGTTACTCGAAATTACTAAATACAAAATAGGCAAAATGTATGAGTGATGTTAATAAAATTGAAACTAGCGAAAAACATTCGCTGGAGTGGAAGTCTTTCCTCTTCATCGCGGTGGTTCTCTTCCCAATATTAAGTGTGGCTTTTGTAGGCGGTTACGGCTTCCTAGTTTGGGCACTGCAAGTGTTTGTATTCGGACCTCCTGGTGCTCACGGCGGCATGTAATGCCCTCTAAGTAACAACATTTTTTAAAATCAATATTTAAGAGAGCTAAACATGAAATCATTTTTAGTTAAATTATGGCGCACAATGACTCGCCCAGCAGTACACATCAGTCTTGGTGTACTAACTATGGGTGGCTTTATCGCCGGTGTTATTTTCTGGGGCGGTTTTAACACAGCTCTAGAGCACACAAATACAGAAGAATTCTGTGTAAGCTGTCACACCATGCGTGACAACGTATACGTAGAACTACAAGAAACGGTTCACTGGAAAAACACTTCTGGTGTACGTGCTACTTGTCCTGACTGTCACGTTCCACATGAATGGACAGCAAAAATCGCTCGTAAGATGCAAGCTTCTAAAGAAGTATTCGCTCAAGTATTTGGTGACCTAGATACGCCTGAGAAATTCGAAGCTCGTCGTATCGAACTGGCTAAACACGAATGGGATCGCT
Organism: Vibrio sp. ZF57; assembly: GCF_001691235.1. Lineage (NCBI taxonomy): Bacteria > Pseudomonadati > Pseudomonadota > Gammaproteobacteria > Vibrionales > Vibrionaceae > Vibrio > Vibrio sp. ZF57. The sequence goes on from NZ_MAKD01000040.1 coordinate 52,127, forward strand.
TCTCTTCGAACAAATCTCTAGAGTGTAAAAACTGCCACAACTACGATTCAATGGATTTCGAAAACATGCGCCCAACAGCGCGTATCCAGATGAAGAACGCGGCAGAGCGTGATCAAAGCTGTGTTGACTGTCACAAAGGTATTGCTCACAACCTTCCATTAGATATGGCATCAGCGAGCGGTATTGTTGGCGAGCTAGAAAACGTAGCAAGCAGCACATCTTACGCAAATGGTTCAGACGTGATCTCTATTCGTCACCTACCAATGTACACAGATGAAACAGCTGAAGTTGAAGCGGGTCTATTAAGCCCTGCAAGTAAAGTTGCGGTTATCGACGAAAAAGGCGACATGATCAAGATTCAAATCGACGGTTGGCGTAAAGCGAAAGGCTTCGGACGTGTAATCCAAGAAGACTTCGGTATGAACATCTCAACTGCAATCTTGACGAAAGAAGTATCTCAAAGTGACGTTATCACTGTTGGTGAGAAGAAAGAAGATGAGCTTACTGGCCTTCCATGGGAAGAAGTTAACCTAGCACTTTGGATGAAGAAAGAGTCTATGGTTGATAACTTCGATCCAATCTGGAACGCAGCGGGTCAAGCGTACCAATCTAACTGTTCAACGTGTCACTCACAGCCAGATGAAGCTCACTTCAGCGCTAACGGTTGGGTAGGCATGCTAGATGGTATGATTGCATTCGTTAACTTCGATACAGATACAGAAGCACTGGTTCTTAAGTATCTACAGAAGCACTCATCAGATTTTTCTGAAGGCCATCACTAATAAGACGTCAATTGGAGTAACACAATGGCAATTACAAGAAGAAGTTTTCTGAAAGGTGTCGCTACTACAAGTGCGGCATCGGTTATCGGTCCAAGCTTATTGGCGTCGGCATCAGCGTCTGCAGCAGAAACAGACGGTGCGTGGAAAGTCTCTGGTTCTCACTGGGGTGCATTCCGAGCTCGTGTTTATGCGGGTAAAGTACAAGAAATTAAACCTCTAGAAATCGATCAACACCCAACTGAGATGTTGAAAGGTATTAAAGGTATTATCTACAGCCCATCACGTGTGCGTTACCCAATGGTTCGCCTAGATTGGTTGAAGAAGCATAAGTACAGCGCAGACACGCGTGGTAACAACCGCTTTATTCGTGTGACTTGGGATGAGGCACTAGACCTTGTTTACCGCGAGCTAGAGCGCGTACAGAAAGATTACGGTCCATGGGCGCTTCACACAGGTCAAACTGGTTGGAGGCAAACAGGTCAGTTCCATAGCTGTACTAACCACATGCAACGTGCAATGGCACTTCACGGTTACTCTGTGAAGAAAATCGGTGACTACTCAACAGGTGCTGGTCAAACGATCATGCCTTACGTGCTAGGTTCTACTGAAGTTTACGCACAAGGTACATCTTGGGAACTTATCCTAGAAAACAGTGACAACATTGTTCTTTGGGGTAACGATCCAGTTAAAAACCTTCAAGTAGGTTGGACATGTGAGACTCACGAGTCGTTCGCATACCTAGAACAGCTGAAAGAAAAAGTTGCTAAGAAAGAGATCAACGTTGTTTCTGTTGACCCTGTTAAAAACAAAACAGGTCGTTACCTAGAAAACGAGCAAATGTACATCAACCCACAAACTGATGTGGCGTTCATGCTTGGTGTTGCTCACGTTCTTTACAACGAAGGCCTATACGACAAGAAGTTCATCGAAACTTACTGTCTAGGTTTTGAAGATTTCATCAAGTACGTTCAAGGTGAAACGAAAGACAGAGTTGAGAAGACGCCAGAATGGGCTTCTGCTATCTGTGGCGCAAGCGCGGACTCTATTCGTGACTTCGCTAAGATGCTGGTTAACGGTCGTACACAGATTCTTGTTGGTTGGAGTATCCAACGTCAAGAGCACGGTGAACAGCCTTACTGGATGTGTGCAGTTATCGCAGCAATGGTTGGCCAAATTGGTCTTCCGGGCGGTGGTATCTCTTACGGTCACCACTACTCTGGTATCGGTGTATCTTCAACTGGCTTCGCTGCTCCGGGTTCATTCCCGCTGAACATCGACAAAGGTCAATCGCCTAAGCACACTAACACTGATTACAACGGTTACAGCCGCGTAATCCCTGTTGCTCGTTGGGTAGATAGCCTGTTAGAGCCAGGTAAGAAGATCAAAGCAAACGGCGCAACAGTGACACTGCCTGACATCAAGATGATGGTATTCAGTGGTAACAACCCGTGGCACCACCACCAAGATCGCAACAAGATGCGTAAAGCATTCAAGAGCCTACAAACTGTAGTGGCTGTTGATTTCGCTTGGACTGCAACTTGTCGTCACTCTGATATTGTTCTTCCAGCTTGTACTCAGTGGGAACGTAACGATATCGATGGTTACGGCGCGTACTCTGGCCGTGGTTTGATCGCAATGCACAAGCTAGTGGATCCTCTGTTCCAGTCTAAGACTGACTTCGAGATCATGTCTAGCCTAACTAAGCGTTGGGGTCGTTACGACGATTACACGCGTGGTATGGACGAAATGCAGTGGGTTAAATCTCTGTACGACGAATGTCGCGCATCAAACGAAGGTAGCTTCGAAATGCCTGAGTTTGCTGAGTTCTGGGAGAAAGGTTTCCTAGACTTCGGCAAAGGTAAGCCATGGACTCGTCACGCTTCATTCCGTGAAGATCCAGAGATCAACGCACTAGGCACGCCTTCTGGTTTCATCGAAATCACAAGCCGTACTGTTGGCAACATGGGTTACGAGCACTGTCAAGAACACCCAATGTGGTTCGAGAAATCTGAACGTTCACACGGTGGTCCAGGCTCTGACAAGCACCCGTACTGGCTACAATCTTGTCACCCAGACAAGCGTCTTCACTCTCAGATGTGTGAATCTGAAGAGTGGCGTGCGACTTACGCGGTACAAGGCCGTGAGCCAATCTACATCAACCCAGTAGATGCTAAGAAGAAAGGCATCAAAGATGGCGATGTAGTACGTGTGTTTAACGACCGTGGTCAACTACTAGCAGGTGCTGTTCTAATGGATAGCTACGCTCCTGGTGTTGTTCGTATCGAAGAAGGTGCTTGGTACGGTCCGATCAACGAGAAAGTGGGCGCGCTAGATACATACGGCGATCCAAACACACTGACTCAAGATATCGGTACGTCTGAACTTGCTCAAGCAACGTCAGCAAACACATGTTTGGTTGATTTCGAGAAGTTCCAAGGCAAACTGCCTCCAGTAACTTCATTCGGTGGTCCAATCGAAGTTTCTTAAGTCTTGTCTTAAGAACCAAGATTAAAGCTTGAATTAAAGCCCCTGTAAGCACTCTTACAGGGGCTTTTTGTATTTTTGATATCAGTGTTGGTGTTTCTAAATAAGCATTATACAGGGCTAATAGAGGGCGTTTTTGAGACAGGCTGTAACGCGCTGTTTGAGAGAGGTGGTAGAAGCAGTGAAGCAGGAAGGGAATGTAAAAAGAACCTGTGGAAAGACTTAAGCAGGCGGAAACAAAAAGGCCGATACAAAGTACCGACCTTACAGAAGCCTATGGAGTTAACTCTACTCAAGTTAGATCTCAAATATAAACCAGTAGCTATAAGCACAGATTAGTGCGGGCACACTAGAGTATAAGGTCGCGACCAGTGCCGCTTTGGGAGCCATCGCAATCGCAGGGAATAGCGCGTCACCATCATTTGAAATTGCGTTACCTACCTGAGCCGAAAGTGGCAGGGCGCCTGAAAGGTATAAGCTAGTGACCAATAATTGCGGTCCACAGCCCGGTAGCAAACCCATCAACACGCCAGCCAGGGGGAGCATGATGCCCCAGCTTGAGAATAGCGTCGCAAAATCAACATTTGCTATCACAGAGCCAAATTCAAAGAAAAGAAAGGCAACCACCACCCAAGCGGTGACAAAGTTTGTATCTTGAGCGGTCTTTTGCAATGGGTGAGAGCCTATACACTTTTCGTCCTCACTCACGGCTGATTTGTAATCCTCAATTTCACGGGTTAGCCCCCACAGAAACATCGAGCTGATCAGCAAAACTGTCCCCGCCCATTCCATCGACATTTCAGGCAAAGCGAGCAGCTTGTTCACATCGACTTGAAAAGAGCCAAGTAGGGCAACGGCAGCACCCGGAATAATCAGTACAGACCACAGGTAACCTTGCAGGTTTATCGCTTTTTTAGAGACCGATTCTTTGTCTTGAGATTGAGAAGCACAGCTGCTCACCACTTCATTTTTCTCTGCTTTTTTTGGGCGTAAGAAGTCGTCTGCGTGAAACAAGTTAATGATTCGGCCTGACGCAGTACCCACGATCACGCCCATCGCCATCATGGCTAAACCTGTCTTAGGCTCGCTCGCTATGAGCAGGAACGCCGCGTCACCCATGGTTGAGACGAGCACCGCAACTACCGCACCAAATCCGAGTTTTCCCGAGATAAATTGTGTGGTTACCACTATCGCACCGCCACAGCCGGGCAACGCGCCCATGAGAGCCGCGAATACCACTTGGTTTGAACGAGATTGATGGACGAGCTTATTGAAGACGTTATCTTTGTTTATGTACAGACTTAACCAGTGGTAAATAGCCAAGGTTAAAGCAACATAACAAGACACTGCCCAAAACGCGTCTGACAAGGTAGTGACCGTCAATTCTCGCGTGGCAGGCGCCATAACTAAAGCTGCAAGTGAGATAGGTAAAAGCAGGCGCTTAAATGACAGTGAAAACTGAGTTGTTTTCGCAGCGCTACTGCTTGGCAAAAAAGAGATTAGTCGATCCATAGGTGTTACTCAAAATTAGTGGCTTAAGATAAATATATACGAATGATAATAATTATCAATTGCATTTGCTGGTTTTTTATCTATTGTTACCATTGGCTAAACCTACGAAACATGACCAACCTGAAAAAATGAGGTAAAGTATGGCTAATAAAGAGAGGCTCTAAAGGTAGAGTCATAATTGTTAGTGTAATAGGAAGAAACATGATTTTAGTTGTTGGTCACAAAAACCCTGATAGTGACAGTATTTGTAGTGCGTTAGTTGCAACAGAGCTTCTTAAGGCTCGTGGCGAGGAAGCGACACCAATTCGCCAAGGCGAGATCAACCGCGAAACTCAACACATTCTAGAAGTCGCTGGTGCTGAAAAGCCAGAGCTTCGTACTTCTGTTGCTGGTGAGAAAATCTGGCTAGTAGACTACTCAGATCTAGCACAAGCACCAGATGATGTTGCTGATGCAGAGATCGTAGGTATTGTTGATCACCACCGTCTAGGCGACGTGATGACAGTAAACCCAATGGAAGCTTGGATCTGGCCTGTTGGTTGTACAAACACTGTACTTTTCAACATGTTCAAGATTGAAGGTCACGCAATCTCTCAACAAATCGCTAAACTAATGATGTCTGCAATTCTTTCAGACACAGTTGGTTTCGCTTCTCCAACATGTACTCAAAAAGACAAAGACGCGGTTGCTGAGCTTGCTGAAATTGCTGGCGTAACTGACGTTGATGCATTCATCAAAGCGCTTCTAATCGCAAAAACAAACATCGAAGGCCTATCTGCTGCACAGCTAGTAGAAAAAGACCTTAAAGGCTACCCATTCAACGGTCGTGATGTTGTTGTTGGTCAAGTTGAACTTGCGACTCTTGAGCAAGTAGACGGCATGATCGAAGCGCTAGAAGCTGATCTTGAAGAGCGTTGTGAGAAAGACGGTCTAGCGTTCGCTGCGGTAATGCTAACAGATATCACTACTGCTCAAACTCGTCTTCTATACAAAGGTGAGTGGGCTGAGAAATTGGTTAAGCACGAGAAAGGCGGCGTATTAATGATGGAAAATACACTAAGCCGTAAGAAGCAAGGCTGGCCTTGGCTACAAGGTGAGCTTGTTTAATCAAGTCGCTTAATATTAAACGCCTGCTTATTTAGCAGGCGTTTTTCTTTGAAGTAGACTTTCTTCTTCATCGATAATGTTTGAAGTTAACAACACTCGGCATAAAATAGCTTTAAGAGCAAAGTTACTGACTAAAGTAGGAAATTAAGATGACTACACAGCTAGACGATAAAAAAATCGCTGAAATCAACAAGTATACGGGCGAGCAACGCCTGAAATACTGTGTGAAAGAAATCGTAGCAAACCGTGAAGTATGGATCTTAACCGATGAACACGGTTGTGTAATGCTGAACACAGAAGATGAAGATTGTGTTCCAGTATGGCCAAACCAAGAGTTCGCAGAATCATGGGCAACGGGTGATTGGTCTGAGTGTAAAGCTGAGTCTATTTCGTTGAACAAATGGCACAGTCGCTGGACGAATGGTCTAGAAGACGACGAACTTGCTGTTGTAGTATTCCCGAACGAGCAAGAAGAAGGCGTTATCCTGTTCCCGGATGAGTTCGACTTCGAATTGAAAAAGCAGGCAGCTAAGCGCTAGTTCTTTCGTAATACAGTAACATCGTAAGTCAGCGTTGCCTTTCTTAGGCAGCGCTATCATTCAATTATCCCATCTAAGTTACTTCCAACGTATATTCGTCAATACCCAATCAACTGATACAAAGGCGCTTGCTGTGCGGCTTTAGAAGCTTGCTGAAGCACACCTGTTTTGCTGTATCTCTTGAGTATCTTTCGAACGATAGGTTTTACTTCAGATTTTGTCATTCCAGCTTTCAATTCTGGTTCATACAGCAATTGCAGTAGCACTACGTCTAACGGCGATAATAAGTCTTCAGGCGTGTGGTCGTTGAAAATAGAAGGGTAGGCTTTATCTGAATCATTCGGCAGGCCTAGAACTTGTGTGATCTCTTCCACGATACAGGCGACCAGCTTACCTCGCGATCTTGCCTGATCAACCGGGATTACAATCCCAGCGTATACAATCTCGCCTTTAGAATTGGTTCTATAGCCCGCCGTGCAGATGGCGCTATTTAAATGTTGAGTTGATTTGAGCTTGAGCACCGATTTCGCCTCAGATACCCACTGGCTCTGCCTTGTGTATATCCATTTAACGTTCGCTTCGGACTCTTTACTGACGATTGTTATTGGATGTTGGGTGACTTCAGATAAGTGTTTGATATGAAGCTCTGTGATCTCTTGATGCAGTTCCTCATCGCCCACTCGATGATCGATCCAAATCTTGATCGGTTGTTTCCACTTGGCGAGCGGTTTGTTGCCTTGGGAGTATTCGTGTTGAAGCGCGACGTTATAAAAGGCAGTTTCGACGAAGCTTCTATCTAGCCATGTGAGCGGTGTGCTTGTCGCGTTAAAGGACAACAGCACCAACAAGAGGGGAAGCATTGAAGCTGTTCGATACATACTTTTCCCCTCTGCTAAATGTAGCGTGATTCCAGGTTAGTGGTTCGGCGCTTTGGAGAAATGGCTCTCAACCAATCTTTGGGTGATTTGGTGAGTTGGATTGGTTAGCACTTGATCTGTTTCCCCACTCTCAACCACATTGCCTTCATGCATGACAATAATCTTGTCGGTAATGTGCTTAACAATACCGAGGTGTTGAGATACATAAACGAACGATACGCCCATCTCTTCTTGTAACTCTAAGAACAGATTGATGATTTGCGAGCGCATTGCCATGTCCAAACCATTTAAAGCTTCATCAGCAACAATGATGGATGGCTGAAGTATTAAGGCACGAGCCAAACAAACCCTTTGTTTCTGGCCTGCAGCAAGCATCTGAGGGTAGAAATACGCATGTTCCGGTAGAAGGCCTACGCGCAGTAGTGTGTCTTTCATACGACGCATACGAGCTTCTGGAGGCATGTTGGTGTTTCGCTTTAATGGACCTTCAAGAATTCGACCGATCTGAATGCGCGGGTTAAGTGACGTATTCGGATCTTGGAAGATCATTCGAATCAGCTTACAACGAGTCGAGTAGTCTTTGTGCTCTAGCTTTTCGCCATTCACGCGGATCTCGCCTGCGGTTGGCTCCACCATGCCTGCGAGCATTCTGGCTAATGTTGATTTGCCAGAACCATTCTGGCCGATAAAACCAATTGTCTGGCCTGCTTCAAGAGAAAAGCTAACTGGCTTCACCGCCTGATGAATCTTTTTACGGAAAAGACCAGAGCGAGTCGTAAAGTCTTTAGACAAATCACTGACTTCTAATAATGCACTCATGATTTCTTTTTCTTCTCCATATTCAGAGGGAAGTGACAGTTGAACTTATGGTTCTTGATACGTTTCGTATGTGGGATCTCGACACACTGCCTTTGTGCGTATGGGCAGCGAGGCCCTAATCGACAACCAATAGGAAGATGTTGCAGCGGTGGAATTGACCCCGGCAAAGACTGGAGCTTCTCCTTGTGGGGAATCCAGTCGTTAAAGTCTGGCATCGCTTTTAACAAAGCAACGGTGTACGGGTGCTTTGGTGCATCCAACAGCTTCGGTGTATCAGCGGATTCTACCGATTGACCACAGTACATCACGGTAATGCGAGTCGCCCATTGGGTAATGGTGGTTAAGTCATGGCCGATCAACACGATGGTGGTGTTATTGATCTGGTTCATACGACTCAAAAGACGCAATATTTGAGACTGTGTAATTGGGTCTAAATCGTTGGTTGGCTCGTCAGCAATCAAGACTTTTGGCTTGGCAGCGATCGCCATTGCGATCATGACTTTTTGACACTCACCATCTGTCAGCTCATAAGAGTAACTGTCCATTAGGCGAGAGTGGTCTTTGATGCCGACTTTGTGTAGTAATGCGATCGCTTGCTTCTTACGCCACTTAAATCGTTGCCACCAACGACCTTCAAACGAATGGGAAGGGATCGCTTCAACGAGCTGGTTACCTACTTTTTCAGAAGGGTCAAGACACGTTGATGGCTCTTGGAAGATCATTGCGATATCGCGGGCGATCACTCGGCGTCTTTCTTTCGGCGTCAGTTGCAGTAGGTCGATATTACCTAAGCGCATTCGGTCTGCAGAAACCTTCCAGTTTTCTTTACATACTCCGACGATCGCTTTTGCAACCAAACTCTTACCTGAGCCTGATTCACCTACTAAGCCACGAATTTCCCCTTCATTGAGGGTAATACTCATTCGATCTACGGCTTTAACCATCCCTTGAGGGGTCTCAATCTCGATGGTTAGATGTCGAATATCAAGTAACGGCATTATTCGATTCCTGCATTTAGCGCTTGGCGAACACCTTCACCGACGAGGTTAATCACGATAACTGTAAACATAATAGCTAAGCCGGGTAGGGTAACTGTCCATGGCGCAAGGTAAATCAACTCGACCGAATCACCCAAGATGGAGCCCCATTCGGTACTCGGTGCTTGAGCGCCAAGCCCTAGGAAACCTAAAGCCGTGATATCAAGAATTGCGACTGACAGTGCCAGCGTAACTTCAAGAGCGATCACGGTAAGGATGTTCGGAAGGATTGAGTTCCATAGCAGGTAAAAATCGTTCGCACCATCAAGGCGAGAAGCCAGAATATAGTCTTTTTCTACTTCAGCATGCACGGCAATGTACACCGAGCGTATAAAGCGCGGGATCAGTGCCAAGCACAAGGCGAGCAAGATATTAAACTCCCCAAAGCCAAGGAATGCCACGAAGATAATCGCCAACAGAAGAGATGGAATCGACATAACAGTATCAAGCAGGTGGTTTAGTGTGCTTGATAGTAAACCGCGCGTCATACCAGCAAGTACGCCAATCAGACAACCAATGACGGCTGCGATAAAGGTAATCACCACCGCGGCGCCGAAGGTTAACTGAGAGCCAATTATTAGGCGAGAGAGAATATCTCTGCCTAAGTCATCCGTACCCAAAAAGTATTCTACCGTTCCCGCAGGATCCCAAGAGGGCGGCGTTAATAGGTGACCGGTTTGTTCTTGTGCATCATGCGGGGCTAGCCACGGTGAAGTGACGGTGACCAGAATGATAAGCACCAAACACCACAAGCCAAACATAGCTAGATTATTGCTGCGGAAGCTGCGCCAGAAACGTTCGAACTGGGTTGGAATCTGTTCTTCTTGGTAGACGTTATTTGTTAGCATACCATTCCTTCCTTACCAGTGGATTGATCATCGCGCCCAGTAGATCGGACAGAATATTAGCGGTCAAAACTAAGGTAGCCACCACAATTACACCAGCTTGAATTGAAACGTAATCTTGATTCGATAAGGCATCCAATAACCAGCGGCCAATGCCCGGCCAGTTAAAGATAGACTCGGTAACAATAGCAAGCGTTAACATACTCGATAGCTGAACACCGACCTTAGGAATAATCGGAGGTATCGCGTTTCTTAGCACGTGCTGCGTGATGATCTCTCTAGTGGAAAGACCTTTAATTCGCGCAGCGCGGATGTAGTTTTGCGTCATTACTTCAGCCACTGACGCTCTCATCAATCGGATGACCTGAGTCGTTGGCGCCAGTGCTAAAACAAGACAAGGCAACGCCATGTGCTCGATAACACTTTGTAGTGCGTGCGCACGGTAGCGACCCTCGGCAAAAAAGGCGTCAATCATCGCGAATCCAGTCACGTGTTCAATCTCGTAAAGTAGGTCGTATCGGCCACCAACTGGGAACATTTCAAAGTGCAGTGAAAACACCATGATCATCAGCAACGCGACCCAAAATATAGGCGCAGAGTAACCGGCCATTGAGGTGAACGATATGGTGGTATCAACAAATTTACCTTGTCTCATACCAGCAATGGTGCCGAAAGGGATACCGATGATGAGTGCCAACACAAAGGCAAAGAAGCACAGCTCTAGCGTTGCAGGGAACACCAGGACCAACTCATCGATGATAGGCACACCGTGTTTGGTTAGGCCAAAGTTTAGCGTCGATAATTCAGTGATATAGCTAATCCAACCGGGCCAAAAATCTTGAATTGCCCAAGGTGAGGTTTGGTCTAATCGAAGCAGGGAAAAACCTACCAAGGTCAGAATTCCTAGCGTAATAACGAATAAGTTTACACGTCTTAATGTATACCAAAACATTACTGCACCTCTCTTCTGACTTGATCAAAAGGTTGGGCATTGAAAGGACTTGCTTTAAAGCCTGTTAGCGAACGATCGTGTACGCGAAATTGCACGCCATGAGCTAAAGGAATCACAGGAACTTCTTCATTGAGAATGTTTTGGGCTTGTCGGTACAAGTTCACACGGTGCCTTTGTTGATTGATCTCTAATGCTAAGTCGAGAAGGAAATCAAAGTCTGAATTACACCACATCGAGACGTTTAACCCTGCACGCTCAGAGCTGCATGAGAGCAGCGGACGTAAGAAGTTGTCCGGGTCACCGGTATTGCCTATCCAGCCTGTAAGCAACAAGTCTGTTGAGGAAATAGAGGACAACTGTGTGCGGTCAAATCGGTCATCGGTATAGAGTTTCAATTCAATACCAATATCGGCTAAGTTTGCTTGGATAAGTTCTGCCGTTTTTCTTGGACTTGGATTGTATGCGCGTGGCTCTAGTGGTACCCACATTGAAAGCTCTAACCCAGGTTCAACGCCAGCTTCTTTGAGAAGCGCAACCGCATAGTTTCGGTCGTAGCGAACTTGAACGCTGTCTTTTTGGTGAGCCCAAGAAGTCGGAGGAAGCAAGGTGTAGGCTTTGGTTCCTGTACCGTAATACACAGAATCAAGAATGTTCTGACGATTGATGGCTAAGTTGAGCGCTTTACGAACTCGAGAGTCACGCAGTGCAGGGTGCTCAGTATTCAGCGCGATGAAAGAGACATTAACCGCCGAAGTAGCAGAAATCTTCAACTCTTCATGAGCCTGAATAATAGGGATTTGGCTAGAAATTGGTGAGTTGAGCACGTCACACTCACTACGCAGAAGCTTGGCAAGTGTGCCTGTTCCACGTTGCGAAGTATCGAACACAACTTGGTCCATTTGTACTTCACCTTTCCAGTAGTGCTTGTTCTTTTTCAAGCGCACTAGGTCGTTGATTTGGTATTCATCTAAGTAGAAAGGGCCAGTGCCGACTGGATTGGAATCGATTCGATTTTTCTCATCCGCTGCAATGAGCTGATTGGCATACTCCTTAGAGTGAATGACTGCATAGCTGGTGGCGATATTGTTGAGAAACGAATTGTCTGGGCGACTTAATTGGAATTTCACCGTTAGGTCATCAACTGCGGTGATATCGACAATCAGGTTTTTGAAGTCGATTCCGGCAAACCATGGGTATAGGCCGCCACCCACATAATGAAATGGGTTTGAACTATCAATGACACGTTCAAAGCTAAACACCACATCTTGTGCATTCATGCTACGAGTTGGGGTGAACCAGTCTGTGGTTTGGAACGCAACATTTGGGCGCAGTTTGAACGTGTATTCTGTACCTGATTTATCAACAGACCAACTTGTCGCTAAGTTCTGTTTTGGTCGGTACGTCATCGGATCAAGAGTGAGCAGTGTATCGAAGATTTGAGGACTCAGCGATTCTGCGGTAATGCCACTATCAACTAGCTGTGGATTGAAGGTACTAGGATTACCTTGGCCGCAATAAATGAAGCCTTTTTCACGGATTTGCTCGTGATTCACACTCTCACCACATCCAGCGAGAAAGCTCAACGTGCAGATGCTCAGTGATAGTCTTATTAGTGCTTTCATAAAAAGAAATACTTTTCGAAACGAGGCGTTAGAGGAGCCTCAAGATCCGGACAATTTAACATTTTATTTATTCGGCTCCAAATAATAATCAAGCGTGGACAGCTATTTATCGTTAGCTTGTCCGACAATCGCGTACTTCCTCACCATTCCACGTAATTGGTTGTAGGTTAACCCAAGTAATTCTGCGGCTTGTTTCTGGTTATATTTGCTCTGTTTGAGGGCTTGGTTGAGTAGCTTGATGTCTTGTTGTTCTTGCCATGCTTTGTAATCAAGCGGCAAAGAAAACAAGCTCTCTGATGAAGTATGGCTGTTGGACGGCGCATTGCCAATTTCATGCGTGGAATCTTGATCTATTTTCCATGCGGGTTTGAATGGGTTAAACACCAAAGATTCAATAGGATATGGGTCTTTACCGTGCTGGTAGACTGCGCGCTCAATAACGTTCTTGAGTTCTCGCACATTCCCCGGCCATGAATAATCCAGCAGCGCCTCAACGGCAGACGGAGCAAAGCCAACAAACAACTCCAATTCTAATTCACGGCACATCTTAATGGCGTAGTATTCTGCCAGCAGCGTGATGTCTTCTTTTCTCTCTCGAAGAGGGGGTATAGTAATCACGTCAAACGCGAGCCTGTCCAATAAGTCGGCTCTGAATTCGCCCCTTAATGCCATGTCTGGTAAGTCGGCATTGGTTGCACACACCAGTCTGACATTGGCACTTAGCGCCTTTTGCCCACCGACACGTTCATATTGCCCGTATTCAATAACGCGCAGTAGTTTCTCTTGAACCGCAAGGGGAGTGGTCGCCAGCTCATCCAGAAACAGCGTTCCGCCTTCTGCTCTTTCAAAACGACCTTGATGACGCCCTTTCGAACCCGTAAAGGATCCTGATTCATGACCAAACAGTTCTGAATCAATCAAACCTTCACTTAAGGTTGAGCAGTTCAATGAGATCAAAGGTTGATCCCAACGTCTTGAAAGGTAATGCAGTCTTTGTGCGATCAACTCTTTACCTGTGCCACGTTCGCCAATGATCAGAATGGGTCTTTCTATTGGTGCGAGTTGGGAAACTTTATCTAACACAGAGAGAAAGCTAGGTGATTCACCAATGAGGTTCTGCTGCATAGCGGGTCCTTGTATGAATTAATCGCTGGAGAGGTCATGTAAGAGCCATAGTGGTGAAAAATACCAATACTTGGCTAAATTCATCATAGCATGGTTCGGGTTAATCACCATTTTATTGTAAGTATCTGATAATAAATGGCTTAAAAGTTGGCACGTTACTTGGATTACTTATGGTAGGTTTAACAACAAACGTAAATTTTTGAGCAAGTGGATTGAGAAATCGAATAACGCTTTAAAGCACATTTGCCATCATTGTAATTAAGGAGTTCCTCATGGGTATTTTTTCTCGCTTTGCAGACATTGTAAATTCGAACATCAGTGCACTTTTAGACAAGGCTGAAGATCCTGAAAAGATGATTCGCCTGATTATCCAAGAAATGGAAGATACGCTGGTTGAGGTTCGCACTAACTCCGCTAAAGCTATCGCAGATAAAAAAGAGTTAGCGCGTAAAGTTGAAGCTATCGAAACTCAGATTCTAGATTGGCAAAATAAAGCGACACTAGCACTAACTAAACAACGTGAAGACTTAGCTAGAGCGGCGCTAATAGAAAAGCAAAAACTTGAAGATATAATCAAAAGCCTTCACACAGAGCAAACCTTGGTTCACGAAACCATCGAAAAGCTGACCAGTGAGATTGGCAAGCTTGAAACCAAAATCGCAGAAACACGTGCGAAGCAGCAAGCATTAATGATTCGTAATAATGCGGCAAGCAATCGTCGTGATGTTCAAAAGCATCTGCATTCAAGCAAAACCCACGAAGCAATGGCGAAGTTTGAGCAATTCTCGCGTAAAGTGGATGAATTAGAAGCTGAAGCAGATGTTTACGCCAAAACAGGTAACGCAAAATCGTTAGACCAAGAATTTGCAGATCTACAAGCTCAAGATGAAATTGAAAAAGAGCTGGCGAAACTGAAGCAACAAGTTGAAAACCGCGATAAATAATTTTAGGAGTTGTCTATGTCAACATTTCTAATTGCAGGCCCACTGATTGTCTTTTTAATCTTCGTGGCACCGCTATGGTTGTTCTTACATTACCGCAGCAAGAAGAAATCCAGTAATGGTCTTTCAGAAACGGATCTTCAGCGTTTGCACAAGCTTTCTGCTCAAGCTGAATCGATGCAAGATCGAGTGAAAACGCTAGAAAAAATACTGGATGCGGAGTCACCTAACTGGAGACGAAACTATGAGTAGAGAACTGTATCGCGATCCTATTAACGGTAAGTTGTCTGGAGTGTGTGCAGGGTTAGCGAACTACTTTGGCCTTGAAGTGTGGTTGGTTCGCATCTTGGTTATCTCGGCGGCACTGCTTGGTGGTAGCTTTTTGGTGTTATTAGCGTATGTAGCTTTGACATTTATGCTTGAAAAACAACCACCTCAGTATGTCGATCAGATGAAGGCCAAACAAGAGCACACGCTCAAGCAAAAACCTTGGGAAAAAGGGCAAACCGCAGAGTCGTTACTGGGCACTTTAGAGGGTGATTTCCAGAAATTAGAGACCAGTGTCCGCAATATGGAAGCTTATGTGACTTCGGATACTTTCAAAGTCGACCGCGCATTTAAGAACATGTAGTGGTAAACCTGAAAAACATTAGATAACGGTTTAGGAAAATTTATTCCAAGCCGTTATTTTTTTTAATAATTTTGTCTAAATAAATCTTACGATAACTGGTAAGTTACATGTAATTAATCTATGTTATAAAAATATTTATAGTTATGGATGATCACTAATGTATAGAGCCTCCGTTGTCCTATTGACAGCCTTAGCTGGGTTGTCTGGGTGTGGTAAGGAGCTTCCTCCCGTACCTGAACCTGATTCTAGACCCGCCAAACTCTTCACTGTCTCCGTCGGTAGTAATGCTTTTGAACGTAGCTTTCCAGCCACCACAGAAGCTGGTGACAGAGCAGTACTGGCATTTCGTGTTCCAGGGCTACTTCAGACTATCGATGTCACATCTGGTCAACAGGTTACCAAAGGTGATGGGCTTGCAACGCTTAATCCTGACGAATATCAGTTGTTAGAGAAGCAAGCGAGAGCCAACTTTAAGCTTGCCGATGTTCAATACCAACGTTCCATTAAGTTGCGCAAAGATCGCGTCGTATCTGAGCAAGACTTCGACCAAGCGAAAGCTAATCATAATTCTGCTAAAGCGGTGCTTAACCAAGCAAAAGCCAACCTACGTTATACCACTTTGGTTGCGCCTTACGATGGTACTATCTCCATCATTCCTGCTGAAAACCATGAATACATTGCGGCTAAACAAGGCGTGATGAATATTCAAACGAATCAAATCCTCAAAGTCGTATTCTTATTACCCGACCAACTTATCACGCGCTTTTCTTCAGGGTTTGAGACGGATGCAACCATGGTTTTTGATGCTTTCCCTGGTAGCTCCTACGCTTTAGCATTCCAAGAAGTTGATACTGAAGCGGATCCCAAAACCGGGTCGTACAAAGTCACCATGGTAATGGAAAGACCCACCGATGTTGGTATTTTGCCGGGTATGTCAGGCACAGTTCATTTAGTTTCAGCGTTAGCAGCCGCCACAAAAATTCCCACATCAGCAATGATGACTGATGGCGATGATGTCTCTGTGTGGCGCGTGAATAGCGACGGTATTGTTGAAAATGTCGCAATCATCATCGATGAAAAGCGCCATATTGTTTCAGGGTTGAACGATGGTGATCGCATCGTAACTTCTGGTGTTAATGGTCTTGAACCGGGCGTTAAAGTTCGAGAGTGGATCAAGGAAAGGGGGCTATAACATGAAAACACTTAAAGTGGCCGCTGGACTGTCGTGTTTGGCTTTACTTACGGCTTGTGAAGATAAACAAGTTGTAGAAGTGAATAACACGCCCTTGGTTAAAGCTATCGAGATTTCAGTCATCGACTTTAGCGACAAACTCTATTTCCCAGCGGTTGCAAACGCTGCCGAGAAGGCTCATCTCAGCTTTCGAGTCGCTGGTGAAATCAATAAGCTTGATGTGAAAGAAGGTGAGCGTGTTTCACAAGGAGACATCATTGCAGAGCTTGACCCTACCGATTATCAACTGGATGTCGACAATGCTCAGGCGCGTTACACGGTAATTAACAGCCAATACAGACGTTCAAGTCCGCTAGTGAAGAAAGGCTTATTGGCGAAGTCACAGTTTGATGAAATTGCTGCTCAACGCCAGATCGCTTATGCCGAGCTGGAACTCGCAAAACTGCGCTTGTCGTTCACTAAGCTTCGTGCTCCTGTTGATGGGATCATTTCTCGTGTCAGTGTCGATCAATATGAAAATATTCAGGTAGGCCAGCAGGTCGTGAACATTCACAGTGTCGAGGATGTTGAGGTTGTTATCCAACTGCCTGACCAGATTTACGTGAATCAGCCTAGCGAACAGCTGTTATCGAATGTTGAGGCTGTGGTAAGAGTACCCAGTGGCAATGAATACACGGCGGCTATTAAGGAGTTTACCACTGAACCTGACCCAAGCACGGGCACGTTCACGGTGACGCTTGCTCTACCTATGCCGGAAGATGATTTGATTCTGGATGGTATGGCCGTTGAGGTGACGTCAAATGGGCGAGATATCGGCTTGGAGTTAAAAGCTGGGGTACTTATCCCAATCGAAGCTGTGTTTAATGCGGATGGCGATGATTTAACGCGCCAGAACTCTTATGTATGGGTGCTTAATGACGACAGTACCGTCTCAAAACAGCAAGTCGTAATAGGAAAAGCCAATCAGAAAACATTGCAGATCATGAAAGGATTAGAAATGGGGCAGCATGTCGTTGTTGCAGGCGTATCGCGATTGCGAGATGGGATGACAGTGGAAGTATTGTCTCAGGAGACGAACAATGAGTGAAGTAAATAACAAGCCCCAAAATGACGATCAACAGGGTGATGATCAGATCACAGGTGTTGCTTCTTACTTTATACGTAACAAAGTCATTAGCTGGATGCTATCTCTGATCTTTCTTATTGGTGGTGTCTCTGCCTTTTTCGGCTTGGGTCGTTTAGAAGATCCTGCCTTTACCATCAAAGATGCGATGGTTGTGACCTCTTACCCAGGGGCCACACCTCAACAAGTTGAAGAAGAAGTTACTTACCCACTAGAAAAAGCGATTCAACAACTTACCTATGTGGACGAAGTGAACTCTATCTCTAGCCGCGGCCTATCACAGGTAACGGTGACGATGAAGAACAACTACGGCCCAGATGATCTTCCGCAAATATGGGATGAACTTCGCCGAAAAGTGAATGATCTCAAGGTTGAACTGCCACCCGGCGTCAATGATCCTCAAGTCATCGATGATTTCGGTGACGTTTACGGTATTTTGCTGGCGGTGACGGGGGATGGCTATAGCTACAAAGAGCTGCTGGATTACATTGATTACCTAAGGCGAGAGCTAGAGTTGGTTGATGGGGTCAGTAAAGTCTCCGTTTCCGGCCAACAACAAGAGCAAGTGTTCATTGAGATATCGATGAAACGGATAAGCTCTCTGGGTCTGTCTCCAAGCACGGTATTTAACCTTTTATCGACTCAAAATATTGTATCAAGTGCAGGAGCGGTAAGGATTGGTGATGAATATATTCGAATCCATCCAACGGGTGAGTTCCAAAACGTTGAACAGCTTGGAGATTTGATTCTTACGGAAGGTGGCGCTCAAGGGCTTATCTATCTAAAAGATGTGGCGAATGTAACCCGTGGTTACGTTGAGGTACCGAGTAACATCATTGGTTATAACGGCGAACTCGCGCTTAACCTGGGTGTCTCTTTTGCGCAAGGCGTGAACGTGGTCGCAGTGGGTGAAGACTTTGATCGAAGACTCGCCGAGCTTAAATATCAACAACCCGTCGGTATCGACATCTCCGAGGTTTATAACCAACCTAAAGAGGTGAACAAGTCGGTAAGCGGATTTGTGGTGAGTTTAGGGCAGGCGGTTGCGATCGTAATCGTGGTGTTACTGTTCTTCATGGGACTAAGATCGGGCCTATTGATTGGTTTGATACTGCTATTGACCGTATTCGGTACATTCATTTTCATGCATTACTTCAAGATCGACCTACAACGTATTTCACTGGGCGCGTTGGTTATCGCCTTGGGGATGCTGGTGGATAATGCCATTGTGGTGGTGGAAGGGATATTGATCGGCACGCAGAAGGGGCGAACCCGGATGCAGGCCGCCACCGATATCGTAACCCAAACCAAATGGCCGCTGCTTGGTGCGACGGTTATTGCGGTGACTGCGTTTGCTCCAATTGGTTTATCTGAAGACTCAACAGGCGAATACTGTGGCACCTTGTTCACGGTGCTACTGATCTCCTTGATGCTGAGTTGGTTTACTGCCATCTCGCTCACGCCGTTCTTTGCCGACATGTTCTTTAAAGGTCAGAAGGTCGATCCAGATAACGAAGGTAAGGACCCATACAACGGGATGGTTTTTGTTATCTACAAAAACTTCCTTGAGTTCTGTATGAAGCGTGCTTGGTTAACCATGTTTGTTCTGATTATTGGTTTAGGCGCGAGTGTGTACGGTTTTGGTTTCGTTAAGCAAGCCTTCTTCCCGTCTTCAACCACACCTATGTTCCAAGTGGATGTGTGGATGCCAGAAGGTACCGATATTCGAGCGACCAATACCAAGCTTAAAGTGCTTGAGAGTTGGCTAGCTGAGCAGGACGAAGTTGAACATATCACGACAACCGCGGGTAAAGGCCTGCAACGTTTCATGCTGACTTATGCGCCAGAGAAAAGTTATAGCGCTTACGGCGAGATAACGGTTCGTGTGAAAAGTTATGAAGTACTTGAAGGGCTAATGAAACGCTTCCGTGAACATGTAAATGGTCAGTTCCCAGAGATTGACTACAAGCTTAAACAGATCGAATTAGGTCCTGGTGGCGGTGCGAAAATTGAAGCGCGAATTGTGGGTTCTGATCCAACGGTTTTACGTTCAATCGCTGCACAAGTGATGGACATCATGCGTGCTGATGAAGGCGCATTTAACGTTCGTCACGATTGGCGTGAAAGAACTAAGGTATTAGAGCCTCAGTTCAATGAAAGCCAAGCGCGTCGTTATGGTATTACTAAATCTGACGTTGATGATTTCCTAGCAATGTCTTTCTCTGGTAAGTCGATTGGTGTGTATCGTGATGGTACAACGTTAATGCCGATTGTGGCTCGTTTGCCTGAAGACGAGCGTGTCGATATTCGTAACATCGAAGGCATGAAGATCTGGAGCCCAGCATTAAGTGAGTACATCCCACTTCAACAAGTAACGTTAGGTTACGAGCTAGAATGGGAAGATCCACTGATCATCCGTAAGAACCGTAAGCGTATGCTAACGGTAATGGCGGATCCTGATCTATTGGGTGAAGAGACGGCCTCAACTCTACAGAAACGCTTACAACCACAGATTGAAGCGATTGAGATGCCTCCGGGTTACTCATTGGAATGGGGGGGTGAATATGAGTCGTCAGCAGATGCACAGGCGTCACTGTTCACAACCATGCCTCTGGGTTACTTGTTCATGTTCTTAATCACTGTGTTCTTGTTTAACTCGGTGAAAGAGCCTCTGATCGTTTGGTTAACGGTTCCATTGGCGTTGATAGGGGTGACGACAGGCTTGCTAGCCTTGAATACACCATTCGGCTTTATGGCGCTGTTGGGCTTCTTGAGTCTATCTGGGATGCTTCTGAAGAACGGTATCGTACTACTTGATCAAATTGAGATTGAGATGAAATCTGGTAAAGATCCGTATGTAGCGGTTGTTGATGCGGCTCTGAGTCGTGTTCGCCCGGTATGTATGGCGGCGATTACCACCATTCTAGGTATGATCCCTCTACTACCGGATATCTTCTTCAAACCAATGGCAGTAACCATCATGTTTGGTTTAGGCTTTGCGACTGTACTCACGCTAATCGTAGTGCCTGTGCTGTATCGTTTGTTCCATAAAATTGAAGTGGCTTAACGTCAACTGACCTTTGAAATAATGCCCCTAATTGGGGCATTATTTTTATGTACGATTACTAAAAGAGACTATCGAAATGGAAGCGAATACAGTGGATAGAACGTGTGCATGGGCGCTTAAACATGAGCTTGAAAGGGAGTACCACGATGCAGAGTGGGGCGTGCCTGTTTATGATGACCAAGTTCTGTTTGAGTTCATTACTTTAGAAGGCGCTCAAGCAGGTCTGAGTTGGATTACGATCCTTAAAAAGCGTGAAGGCTATCGTGCCGCGTTCGATAATTACGATCTAAACAAGCTAGCTGAGCTGAATGAAGACAACGTGCCGCACATCATTGAAAACTTCGATGTGGTTAAACACAGGGGTAAGATTGCTTCGGTATACAACAATGCACGAGCAACGCTTGAATTACAGAAAGAGTTCGGCTCTCTTTCTAATGCCTTATGGCAATTTGTTGATAATGAAGTGATCGTGAATCAATGGACTGAGATGTCTCAAGTTCCCGCTTCTACCGAGCAATCTAAAGCGATGAGTAAGTTTTTGAAGAAGAGAGGCTTTAAGTTTGTAGGAGAAACAATCTGTTACGCATTTATGCAAGCAACAGGTATGGTCAATGATCATTTAGTCGGTTGCCCACACAAATAAAGTGTTATTTATTTCAGCGGAACAATCACTTAGAAATTGAAAAATTCATAGCCATTTTTTCATCGCTCTGAGATCTTTAAGTGGATGTGCTTTAAGGTTCAATATTGGCTTTGAAAGCTTCTGGACTATGAGCGGTTTGTATTATGAGCTGAAGTATCTGAATATGAGTATTTTGAGTTATGCTTTAAACAGAAAAAGGCAGGAATATCCTGCCTTTTTTGCATATTAGACCTATCGTCTCAGATTAAATCAGAGCGCTATAACGTTCTAATCCCGCCTCTAGATCAGCAATCAGGTCATCAACATCTTCTAACCCAATATGAACACGTATCAAGGTACCTTCGAAATTAGGATTGGCAACAGTTCTCAAGCTGTCAAAACTGCTTGGTTCGTTAGCTAGAATCAAACTTTCAAATCCACCCCAAGAGTAACCCATACTAAAATGTGTCATTCCATCAAGTAACGCTGTCGTCGCTTTGATATTAGAGTTGTTTAGTACAAAAGAGAACAAGCCATTACCGCCAGTAAAATCTCGTTTGAAGAATTCATGGCCTGGGCAAGACTCAAGAGCAGGGTGACGAACGTGGTTAACTTCAGGACGAGTCTCTAACCATTTTGCGACCTTCAAGCTGCTTTCTGCGTGTTGGCGTAGACGCACATCAAGAGTACGAATGCCGCGAAGCCCTAAATAAGCATCATCAGGTGAGACACATTGCCCCATCAAGTAACTTTGCTCTCTTAGTTGATCCCAGCATTTCTCATTGGCGACTGCCGTACCTAGCATCACATCAGAGTGACCCACGATGTATTTGGTCGCTGCTTGAATCGAGATATCAACACCAAAATCAAACGGTGAGAAGTTCACGCCAGCCGCCCAAGTATTGTCTAGCATAACGATGATGTCATGTTCATGAGCGATACGCGCTAGTGTTGGAATATCCTGCACTTCCATGGTGACAGAGCCTGGAGACTCAGTAAACAGCACCTTAGTGTTTGGCTTGATAAGGTCTTGGATACCTTCACCAATCGTTGGCTCGTAGTAAGTTGTCTCTACCCCCATCTTTTTCATGATGGTGTCACAGAAATCACGAGTAGGTTCGTAGCAGGTGTCAACCATTAAAATATGATCACCTGTTTCTACAAAAGAGAGAATGGCATTCGAAATTGCTGCTGTACCACACGGGTACAGTGCACAACCCGCGCCGCCTTCTACTTCAACCATCGCATCTTGGAAGGCAAAATGAGTGTTGGTTCCACGACGTCCGTAAAAAAGGGTCTTGTTAGCGCGGTTAATCGTAGCTTTACGCTTCTCTTCTACTGAGTTAAATACGACAGTTGAAGCGCGTTGTACTGGTGGGTTAACAACACCATTGGTCCACTTCTTATCACGACCGGCAGTGATAAGTTTAGTGGTTTTGTTCTCGGACATGCTGTGAATTCCTTATCAATCGGTTATGTCCTATTTAAAACATGCGAGTAGCCATCAAAGCAAGAGGGAAGAGAGAGTTTTTAACGTTTTCTTTTGGTTTTTAACTTTTCCTCGATTTGTGATGAAAAGTTAAAAAGCGATCGCAAAGATACTATTCGTTGCCAATGGTGGTCGGCGAGCGAGGAGTATTAGAGCAACGGGTTGAATAAATAGAACAGTCTCTCAAAGAAGCGGTTACGTAAATTTCTCTGTTCCCACTGCTCTAATTCCACGGGATGAGATGATTCAATATAGGATTGCTGTAAATCAAACAATTGCTTGGTGAAGTGTACGTCGTCAACGGCAAGGGTTACTTCAAAGTTGAGCCACAAACTGCGCATGTCGATATTGACGGTTCCGATCAAGCAAAACTCTTCATCGATCACTACCGATTTGGTATGAAGAAGGCCACCGTAAAATTCATAGATCTTCACGCCAGCTTCAAGCAACTCGGTATAAAACGCACGAGAAGCCCATTTAACCATTAGTGAATCGTTATTGTGTGGAATGATCAGTTCTACAGTTACGCCGCGTTGAGCTGTCATCTTAAGTGTTTCGAGTAAGTCAGCACTTGGCACAAAATAAGGTGTAGTAATACGTACAGAATGATTCGCTTGATTGATGGCGATGGTCAGTACTTGTAAGATCAAATATTCCGGCATGCCAGGGCCAGACGGCACTACTTGAACCGGATGATGTGTCATGATTTCTTCAACTGGGCATTCAGGTATATCAGGGAGAATGCGTTCACCAGTCTCAACTTCCCAATCCCAGCCATGAATAGCGGATAACACATTAACGGTTGGCCCAGTCACTCTGACCATTACATCAATCCACTGACCAACGCCGGAACTTTGTTTGAAGTGAGCAGGATCGACCATGTTCATTGAACCCGTATAGGCGATAGTCTCGTCAATCACAATGATTTTGCGGTGTTGTCTTAAATCTAGGCGACGTAAGAAAATACGCCATGGGCTCACTTCTAGTGCTTGTACGACTTGAACGCCTGCGTCCTTCATCATTGACTGCCAGTGGCTTTTGAAAAAGCGAGGGCTACCGGCTGAATCGAGCAAAACTTTAACATCTACGCCACGTTTTGCAGCGCGAATCAGCGCAGAGGCAACCGAATCGGTCAGGCCACCTGGATGCCAAATATAGAAAACCATCTTGATACTGGTTTGTGCATTTTCTATATCTTCGATAATTGCGTGTAGGATCTCGTTTGGTGAAGATTGCAGCGATAGAGTGTTTCCACTGAGTGCAGGGATGCCCATTCGATTGTTACAAAGCTCGTCAATCTTATGGATAGGGGAGCCGACTTTCCCTGGTTGGTGAAGTTGGCAATCATTCAATTGACGGAACCAGTCGCCGAAAGGGGTAAACATACGATGAGCGCGTTCAGCCCTTTTTCTGCCTAGGTTTAGCTCACCAAAAAGGAAGTAACAAGCTACACCAACAATCGGGATAATGTAGATAACCATTAGCCAAGCAAGAGAAACGCTGACAGAGCGTCGTTTTAGTACAACACGAAACGTCACACCGGCTACGAGAACCCAGTACAAAACAACAGAGGCCAAAGTTAAAAAATGATAAAGCTTATCCACATTGAATACTCGAAAAAAGAGACACTTAGATAGTAATGCTATTTAACGGATATGGGAATTTAAGGATTCAACTATTTACAAAATAGAGCAAAAGATGTAAATAGGTTAAAGTTGTTAAGTTTTGGTCAACTTAAGAAGAAAACGATTGTTTTGTATGAAAAGTCGGCATTTAACCATAAAAATTTACATCTTTAACGAAATTTGTACGGTATGCTCTTCCAATTCTATTCTTAAACTGGTTTACTTGCTAGACAACGAGCGTCAATCAAATCTTTTAGGTGTGTAAATTTATTTATACACCTTCCTTTTAAAGACGCCACCCAAAGCAAAACACAACATCACATAACACAAAAGTTTGGAGTACACGTGGCTACTAGTAATACAACCACAACACCCCGCGATACCTGGGGTTCGAAGTTAGGATTCGTAATGGCTGCAGCAGGTTCTGCTGTTGGCTTAGGTAACATTTGGAAATTCCCATACACAGCAGGCGAAAGTGGCGGTGGTGCATTCGTTGCCATTTACCTGTTTTTTGTAATTTTTATTGGTTTCAGTGTCATGCTGACTGAATTTGCGATTGGCCGTCATACGCAAAAATCAGCAGTAGGTGCATTTAAAACAACTGACCGTCGTTGGACGTTCGCTGGCGTTATCGGCGTAGTCAGTGGTCTACTTATCATGGGTTTCTACCCAGTAGTAGGCGGTTGGTCAATCGCATACATCGGTAAAATTGCAGGTGGTCTTCTAGACGCACCAGAAGCAATTGGTGATAGCTTTGGTGGCTTTATCTCAAACCCAGTTCAACCACTAATGTGGATGGGCTTATACCTACTACTTAACGTTGTTATCGTTATGAAAGGTATCTCTGGTGGTATTGAGAAAGCAGGTAAGATCCTGATGCCGCTTCTTTTCATTATCCTTATTGTAGTATCAATCAAAGGCATTATGCTTCCGGGCGCGATGGCTGGTCTTGAGTTCCTATTCAGTCCTGACTTCTCTAAAGTAGACAGCAATGTAATCCTAGCCGCTCTAGGTCAAGCATTCTTCTCTCTAAGTCTTGGTATGGGTTGTATGATGACATACGGTTCTTACCTTAAGAAGAAAGAGAACCTAGTTCAGACAACAGCAATGGTAACCGCAATGGATACTGGTGTTGCTATTCTAGCTGGTGTTGCAATGTTCCCTGCAATGTTCGCGTTCGGTATGGAACCTGCAGCGGGCCCTGGTTTAGTATTCGTTGTTGTTCCTCAGCTATTCGCTGAAATGGGCGGCGTAGTTGGTCTTCTATTTGCTCTTATGTTCTTCGTTGGTTTGAGTGTTGCGGCACTAACATCTTCAGTATCTCTACTTGAAGTTGTGGTTTCTTACCTAATCGATGAGAAAGGCATGAAGCGTGTAACAGCGGTACTGTCTGCAGGTGTTGTAATGGCGATTCTATGTATCTTCGCTTCTCTATCACTTGGCGGCTTCGGTCCAACACTGTTTGATACTGGCGCGTTCGACATTTTCGACCTACTAACGGATAAGATTTTCCTAGCGGTTGGCGGTATGTTGGTATGTATCTTCGCTGGTTGGAGACTAAACCGTGCTGACCTAGAGAAAGAAATCACTAACGATGGTGAAGTATCTTTCCCACTATTCGGTCTATGGTACACGCTAGTTAAGTACATCATCCCAGTAGCTATCGCAATCGTTGCATTCATGGGTATCTCTTCTGGCTTCGACAGCGGTAAAGGTGCAATCATGCTACTAGGTATTGGTATTATTGCTGGCTCTGCGCTTATCTCTAAGAAGCTATAGTTTTAAGAAGCTACAATCGCGAGCTAAAGTAAGTTAAGAAACGGGAGCCAATGGCTCCCATTTTTTTATTCAAATACTTAATTCTTATCAAAAAATAAAACATTACATTCACTAAAGTTATCCGTCACCTAGCCGATATATTGAATATCAAGAATTTTTGATCGGTATTTAATTTAGGTAGGTGTTGTGTGAAATTGTCAGTGAGAAAGAAACTGTATGCCGGTTTTGGCTCTATATTGGCGGTGCTTGTTACGTTAGTCAGTATTGTATGGATAGAAGTTATCGGCGCGCACCAGAGCGCAGATGAAATTAGAATGGACGATGTTCCGGGTACTGTTACCTACCTGGTACTGATTGATGAAGCGGGTGATGTATACCGAGATGCGCTTGGTGCAATTACACTGGTTGATAACGCACTCAATGATTATCGAACCAGCAAGAACGAATTTGCTCAAGCTATCGAGCAGGCTAAGCGTTTGGAGAGTAGAGGTTCGGAAGACCACCGCCGTATTCAGCGAATTGAAGACCTGATGGGGCGTTTCACTCAAGAGTTTGAATCAAAGCTTGTGCCGAAGATCAATGATGAAGCTGCGCTACTAGCCAATATTCAACAGCTACGATCTTTGTATGAGAGCAATCTTATCCCTATTGAGAACTTACTGGATCAAGCGTCAGCAAGTGAGCGCGCAGATACAGAACAGTCACTACTGACACTAACCGACACGTTTACTACCATCGAGCGCACCATCATGGTGTTGTCTGCTATTGCGATTGTCTTTGGTTGTGTGATTGCGTATCTATTGTCTAGCTCTATTACCAATCGTCTTACTCGTGTAGAACAAGTAGCACGACGTGTAGCAAATGGTGACCTAACGGCAGGCGACATTATTGATGATTCTGGTGATGAATTGGCTGAACTGGCTAAGTCGATTAACCAGATGCAGAAATCACTAGTAGACCTATTAGGTTCAATCTCGTCTGTGACTCACCAAGTCCAATCGGTGACAGGGGAGCTCTCTTCTATTAGCCAAGACATCGTTACTGGTGCATCAGCTCAAGCAGACAAAGCTAACTTGATTGCAACGGCTGCTGAAGAGCTAAGCTTGACCATTTCTGAAGTGGCGCAGCAAGGTACTTCAACTTATGAAGAAGCACGTCGCTCAGAAACCTCTGCAGAAGATGGCCGCAACGTGATTGTTGAGATGGTGGCGAGTATTCAACAAGTGTCGACTCAAATGAGCGATATGTCGTTGCAAATGAATACTCTAGGTTCTCACGGTGAGCAGATTGGTAGCGTTATCAAGGTAATCGAAGACATTGCTGAGCAAACTAACCTGTTAGCTCTTAACGCTGCAATTGAAGCGGCACGTGCAGGCGAGTTTGGTCGTGGTTTTGCTGTGGTAGCCGATGAAGTGCGAGCGCTAGCAGAAAGAACAACCAAAGCGACACGAGAAGTCTCGGGCATCATTCAATCGATTCAATCGGGCACTCAAGAAGCGGTGACTTACACTCAAGATAACTGTCGTTTAGTTGAGATTGGTGTTGAGCAAAGCTCAGGTGCTGTTTCGGCTCTAGAAGCGATTGTGAGCGGTGCGGGCAATGTACAAAGCATGGTTAACTCTATTGCGACTGCGGCAGAAGAACAGACGGCTGTGACCAAAGAAATTGCAGCGGACATTACCGCGATTAGCG
This sequence comes from Vibrio sp. ZF57, assembly GCF_001691235.1. Classification (NCBI taxonomy): domain Bacteria; kingdom Pseudomonadati; phylum Pseudomonadota; class Gammaproteobacteria; order Vibrionales; family Vibrionaceae; genus Vibrio; species Vibrio sp. ZF57. The sequence goes on from NZ_MAKD01000040.1 coordinate 79,990, forward strand.
ATATCTCTGAGCAATCTCTGCAGCTAGCAACTCGTAGCTCCGAAAATACATCAGGCTTGAACGCTAAGGTTGCTGAGCTAGAAGCATTAGTTGGTAAGTTTAAACTGGGGTAAAGCGGTAGCTTGGTTCTATTTACCTATTGGTAATCGAGTAAAGACCACGCACTGATCGCTAGTTGCTGAAAAGAAGCCCAACGATTCAATATTTATTGAGTGAGTTGGGCTTTTTCGTAGCTGGAATCTGGGTTCAGACGAGGTATACTCCACGTTCTACAATGGAGCTAGCCTTTAATGTTCGATATTCTTCTGAACCACTCTGATTTTTTACTTATCAATAAGCACCCTGGAGTCAGCGTCCACAAAGACGATGGCGATACCATGTTGCTTCAAGAAGTTGCTAAGGCAATTAATGAGCCTAAGCTGTATCTCGTTCATCGACTAGATAAAATGACTTCGGGCATTCTGCTGCTGGCAAAAAATGCGTCGGCGGCGAGCGAGCTTTCACAGCTATTTGCAAAGCGTGAAGTAGAAAAATACTACCTTGCGATTGGCTCTAAGAAGCCAAAGAAAAAGCAAGGTTTGATCTCAGGAGACATGGAGCGTTCACGACGCTCAAGTTGGAAACTTCTGACATCCAAAGAGAACCCTGCGATTACTCAGTTTTTATCAGCAACGGCTGAACCCGGTGAGCGTCTGCTGTTATGCAAACCCTATACGGGGCGAACTCACCAGATCCGTGTCGCGATGAAGTCGATCGGCTCAGCCATTGTTGGTGACCCTATTTATAATCCATCGAGTGAGGCTGACAGAGGTTATCTGCATGCCTTCGCGATTCGATTTGCCTATCAATCACAAGCCTACGAATATGTCTGCGATCCAAGAAGCCTAAACTCCTTGGGTGAGAAGTGGCATCAAGAAACCGTGTCGAACGGTTTGGACAGTTGGCTTGAACCTTGGTCATTAACTTGGCCAAAGCTAAACACTAAGTGAGTGAAATAATGGAAGCATCAGCTTTACCTCTGTTTTTTAGTCATATTGAACAGCAACTTAATGAAGTACCAAACGAACTACGCCGTATTTTCCACGGGCGCGGTAAGTTTTGGCCTGGTCTAGAGCAACTGACATGTGACTGGGTTGATGGACAGCTACTGGTTAACGTGTTTAAAGAAGTCGACGATGAATTCTTGTCATCTCTTAAAGCTGGATTGGTTGAACTCACCAACAAAGATATCTGGCAATCAAAGCAGGGCACAAGCATTGTTCTGCAACACCGTTATGCCGATGGTGCGCCTTCAGAGGTTCTATGGGGTGAGTTGAATGACTCTCCGGTTGTGGTTGAGCATGGCCTTAAGTACCAATTAGACATTGGCCGTAATCAGAACTTCGGTTTGTTCCTAGACATGCGTAATGGTCGTCAGTGGGTACAAGATAATGCCAAGGATAAGAACGTTCTTAACCTGTTTGCATACACTTGTGGTTTCTCTGTCGCGGCTATCGCTGGTGGCGCTCGTCAGTGCATGAATGTGGATATGTCACGTGGCTCGTTGAATAAAGGCCGCGATAACCACCGTCTGAATGATCACGATATGCGCTCGGTTAACTTCCTTGGCTACGATATCTTTAAGTCGTGGGGGAAAATCAAGAAGGGCGGTCCTTACGAGCTCGTTATCATCGATCCACCTTCGTTCCAAAAAGGCAGCTTTGCTCTAACCAAAGATTACAAAAAAATCTTACGTCGTTTGCCTGAACTTCTAACGGAAGGCGGTGAAGTGATTGCGTGTGTGAACTCACCAGCAGTCTCACCAAACTTCCTGATTGAGACGATGGCAGAAGAAGCGCCAAGCGTTGAGTTTATTGAACGCCTAGACAACCCGCCTGAGTTTGTCGATGTCGACCTTGATTCAAGCCTAAAGGTATTGAGGTTTAAAATCACGGCTTCAGCTGAAGCTTGATGTCATGATTTAGCGGGCATTATCCATACTAATATAGAAAACGCCGCTCACAATGAGCGGCGTTTTTATAGGTGCAAGAAACTAACTCATTTATTAACTAGCTTGGTTTTTTAGTGTCTGAAAACCAAAATAAATACGCATGAACGTGGTTAGCCAACAAGCTGCACCAAAGGTGTAAGCGATAACCGCAAAGTGTTGAGGCCAAATACAAAACGCGATGAAACAAGCGATGGTTTCGGTGCCTTCGGTTAGCCCTGACATGTAGTACAGAGACTTATGCTTATAGACTGGGTTTTCAATGCCTCGCTTGCCTGCCATAACCGCAAACGCTAAAAAGCTGCTGCCTGTGCCGATAAAAGAGAAGATCAAAAATGCACCGGCAATGGCGTTGTGTTCTGGGTTGGCAATGACAAATCCAAAAGGGATCAGCGAGTAGAATAGGAAATCTAGGCTGATATCGAGGAAACCGCCCGCATCACTAATGCCTTGGATTCGAGCCAAGGCTCCATCAAGCCCATCACATACTCTATTAAACACAATGAAGCCTAACGCCCACTCATATTGTTGAAATGCCAACGCTGGAAACGCTAAACACCCAATCAGAAATCCGAATAACGTGGTTTGATTGGCCGTGATACCCAATTGGTTTAGTAACTTAGCAGACTGATTTAATGGCCACTTAATGACCTTAATGGAGTACTTATCCAGCATGGTTACTTCTCCATGGCCAAGACAGTACTTCTGCCCCTTGAGGTACATCGGCGTCGTCGTGCGTGACCATTAATGTAGGGATATTCGCTTTGGTCAGCTGTTCGAAGACCCAATCGCGAAATTGTGCTCTGAGCTCTTGGTCTAACTTACTGAACGGTTCGTCAAGCAGGGCGAGTTTAGGCTTGGCTAACAACATACGAGTCAAGCTTATTCTTGCGCGTTGACCGCCGGATATTTGATCCGGGAAAGATTCAGCTAAGTGAGTTAGCTCTATGTCTTTTAGTGCAGCCATTGCTTGTTTTTGGCGAGCGGAACCTTTAACAGAGTTCGGTAACGAAAAGGCCAAGTTTTCCCATACTTTGAGGTGCGGAAACAACAAGTCATCTTGAAACAAAATACCGACTTCACGCTGATGTGATGGAAGCTCGTCGAGCTGAATATTGTTCAACACAACGGTGCCAGAGTACGAAAACTCTTCACTTAAGTGACCAGCAATCGCATCCAGTAAGGTCGACTTTCCGCAGCCACTCGGCCCCATCAAAGCCAGTATTTGGCCAGATTCTAATGTGACGTTTAGCGCTGAGAACAGCGAATCTCCATCGGTTTTACGGATGGCGAGGTCGTTGAGGTACAGACTCATTACTTAGGAAACCTTTAAAAGTAAGACGGCGATATCTCAGTTGAAGTCGGCTGACTAATATCGCTAAAGAGAAAAAGAACAGAGGCAATAGGGCCTGCCAAATGGCATAGATTGCTGTCACCCTGCGGTCGAAACCACTGGTAAGTGCAACGGCTTCTGTGGTGATCGTGCTAATACGGCCCGCGCCGAGCATTAATGTTGGAAGGTATTGGGCCAAACTCACGCTGATCCCGACCGCCCAAGCAAAGGCAATCGCAGGAAGCAAGATTGGTAGTTTGATCGAATACCAACTCTGAAATGGCGATTTACCTAGGCTCAGCGAGGCTTTAATCAACCCATCATTGAAGCTTTTCCACGGGCCATCCAAAGATAGGTACACAAACGGGAAAGCAAAGAAAACATGCGCCCAAATCACCCAGAACTCATAGGCACTACTGCCGATGTAGAGGGTCGTGACTTGCATACCAAACAACACTGAAAGCTGTGGTATTAGCATTGGAATAGCGATAATGAAGCCCGGAACTTGCCACTTGTATTTGATTCTGTATTCGTGAGCAACCAGCGCAAGCAACAAAGCGATTGAAGCAGCAATCAGACCAATCCATAAGCTTTGACCAACGGTGCTCATGATGCCTTCCCACTCGAACTCCCAGAAGCGCGTGCTGTAGCGGCTCGGCAGTAAATCAGGGAAGCGCCAACGCTGAGCAACGCTCCAAATTACCATTAAAGGAATGATCAGCAGTGAAAGGCTAGCAAGGACAGTGAATACCGTTTTCCCCGGAAGGTTTGCCCCTGTTCTTCCGGAATACTGCCAAGTTCGAAAGTACTTAAGAACCGCCCATTCAACTAAACGCGCCAAGGCGATGATCAACGAAGCTAAACCAAACAAAACGATGGCACCAGCAGCAGCTCGCGGAAGTAGGTTAAGATCCGGATCGTTGAACCATTGCCATACCAAAACGGCAAAGGTCGGCGGGTTGGTTGGGCCTATGATCAAAGCAATATCGACAACCGAGACACTGTAAGCGAGTACCGCCAGCATTGGGAAACGAAGCTTAGTAAACCATTGTGGGAAAATACATTTCCACCAGATCTGAGCGCGGCTGTAACCGAGCGATGCACTGACCTTGGTGATACGCTCTACATCAATTTGCTGAAGTATCGAAATGCTCATCAGCAATAAGAAGGGGACTTCTTTGAGTGCGAGCATAATAATTAAGCCGAACGCGTATGGGTCTTTCACCAATAACGCCAATTCAGAGCTGGTAGCCGATTCGCCGAGCAAGTGATGTACCGCTCTTGCGCCAAGCCCCGTTGGACTAAACAGAAAAGCAAAGCCGATAGCGAAAGCTACATGTGGAATGGCAAGCATTGGCGATAGCGTAAACTCAATCTTTCTCCAAAACTTGTTTCCCCAAGAGGCTTGAAGAATACAAAAGGTCAGGAAGCAGGCTATATAGCTGCTTGCAATTGCTGAACCTAGGCTTAAGCCAATAGAGTGCCAAGCCCCTTCCCATTGAAAGACTTGGCTAAAACCGTTGAGTGTCGGCTCCTCTAAACCAAGGGGCGGGATGAAACTCAGTGACGAAGCCACGACTCCCGCTACCCCAGGAATGGTCGGGATAATGCATACAGCTATAACAACAAAATATAGAGCGCGTAGCATGAAGACTAGTTACCGTATCGCTTAAGCCACTCTTTCTCGAGCGCGTTTTGCCAGCTAGGGTGTGGTTCATCAACCGATTTAAATTGCTGGGTGTTTTTAGCGCTGCCAGTGAGGTACTTGCTGCTCAGAACCGAAGGATCGCCCCAAACATTGAGGTCCCCCTTGCGAGACTGTGCTTCAGGGCTCAGTAAGAAGTTAATGGTCACTTGAGCACCCGCGGTTGCATTGGCGTTCCAAGGAATCGCAAGGAAGTGAATGTTAGATAGAGCGCCGCTTTCTAGAGCATAAGCTTTAGTGGTTTCGGCTAAGCGACCACTGGCTTGTGCTGAATAAACAGAGTTTGGATTAAACGTAATCGCGAGATCGATCTGTCCGTCATCCAGAAGTTGGATGCTTTCCGATGTGCCTGCTGGGAACTGCTTTCCACCGCGCCACGCCACTTTATGGAATTTATCTAAGTAAGCCCACAATGGTGCCGTTACTTCTTGGAAGTTGTCTTCTGAAACCGGCTGAGCCAGCGCAGGGTTATTGTTTGTTAGTTCAATCAGTAGTGACTTAATGAAGCTCGTGCCATGAAACTCTGGTGGGCGAGGGTAGCTTAAGCGGTTCGGGAAAGCCTGAGCGTAGCTTAACATCTCAGAGAATGATTGTGGCGGGTTGTGAAGTGTTTCTTGGTCATGAATGAACACCAGTTGTCCCACGCCCCACGGTGCTTCTAAGCCTTCTGTCGGCTCTGAGAAATCGACATCAATTGGCAGAGACTTATCGACATACTGCCAATTTGGAAGTGATTCCGTAAATGGCCCAAACAATAGCGCGTTGTCTTTCATCGAACGGAAGTTCTCGCCATTAATCCAGACGATATCGACGCTGCCTTCACTGTTCTTTCCTGCCGCTTTTTCAGCAAGCAGTCGAGTGGTGGTTTCCGCAATATCGGTCACTTTCACATGCTTTAACGTGACACCGTAGTCACTTTGTAATTTCTTGCCTGCCCACTGTAGGTAACGATTGATCTCTTGGCTTCCGCCCCAAGCGTGAAAGTAGACAGTTTCTCCCTCTGCCTGCTGTTCTATTTGGTTCCAGCTGTCGATGGATGTTGCTTCATCAGCATAAATGGTTGCGCTGTATGCAACGGTTGCCATGATTCCTAACGTACTTACTATATTGTTCATAAACTTTTCCATTTGGTAGTGAACGGGCAAGAGCATTGTATTTTCAAACTCCCTAGGGCGTGTTGACCCTTCGTGGTTAACGAAAGATCAACATGCCCTAATAGTTATTCTATCTGTTTCTGAAATAAATTCTAATTCAACAGTAAATTCAATCAATTACTTGAGAACAAGCAGGGAGTTCTCGGTTGAGTTTTGTTCGATCTGTAATCACCTCGAAAACTCGACAGACTCTAGGCTTTTGCCATCCTAGCAACAGACCGCTGAACCGTTGAATTTATTGCATCTAAATGAGAGATTTTTGAGGTTTATTGGAGGCTGGTACGAAAAGTCGGCGATGAGTGTCAATTTTGAAGAAGTAGTGAGGGCAAGCTGACAATAAAAAAGGAGCCATCAGGCTCCTTTAATCAGTATTTGGTTTCGATGACGGATTAGTTTACCCAGTCACGAATTGTGTACGTTAGCGTGTGTACATCGTTTTTCAGTACTAGCGTATCGTTTGTTAGCGTTACGTCGCTCCACTCGCTTAGAGTAGCAGAAACCGATTGTTCGATTTCCATCGCAGAGCCGTGACACATTTTCATTGTCATGCCCATTTGCTTGATACGGAATTGACCGTCTTTCAGCTCGCCTTGACCGAAGAAGTTGTTACAACCAGCCATGCCGTTTGCAGTCATCTTTTCGCCGATCTCTAGACGAGGAGCTGCTTGGTCTTCGCTTTTCACAATGTCCTTGCCATCAATTTGCGCAAGTTCCCAATTATGGTGCTGTAGATCGGTTGGTGTTACTTGCATCGCGTTGTCACCTGTTGTTGTGCATGCTGCTAGCATCATAGGTAAAGCGGCTACTGCTAGTAATTTTTTTGAACTAAACTTCATATTATAAGGCTCCAAAGGAAAGAACGAAGTTACCGGATAAGTGTAACTTGATGGGTTCAAAGTATAGTTTACAAAACACTATATGTGTCAGTATAAGGTCATAGTTTAGTATGGGTTTCATGAGCCAGGCGACAAATTAATCGCTTATTTTTGAGAGAGTAAGCGTAATTTTGAATGTGTAAGGAGGCATGGTGGAGCAGTTAGAGTTTTTCCAAGTTCCAAGCCCTTGCGTTGGGGTTTGTTCAAGCGATGACAAAGGCTATTGCAACGGTTGTATGCGCAAGAGAGAAGAGCGCTTTAATTGGATGTCGATGACACCGTCAGAACAATTGCACGTGATAAAGCTGTGTCGTCAGCGCTATAGAAGAAAAATAATGAATCAAAAAAACTTGATTGGTAAGCAGGTCGATGAAGAGGGAAATACCAGTCCCCAAAGAGATCTTTTTGGCTAAAGAGGAAGTATTTAGATTTTATTTAACTCCGAAGTAACTATTACTTTACATAATGGTTGGGGTGTAATATTAAAGTAGGTACCTTTGTACCTGAAGGAGTGGTGTCGGTATGAATAAAAAGAACGTAAAAATCAAAAAAGAGCCAGTCAAAGCACTTGACCGAAAACCGATCGAGGCAAAAGATGACCCTGAAGAGACTCCGCGTGATTGGCATTCGATGTCAGAAGAAGAACGAATGGAAATCCTTTCTCACCTCTCAGACATGCCTTTCCAATAACACCACTGGTTCTTCAGAGCCTTTCTTAAAGCTCAGTTTTCAGAAACAAAAATGTGATTAAACAAACATGTGATTCGCTTTCGTTACACCACGATGGTACGTGCAAAATGTATCATCGGCCTCGGTGGTTTTACTGTGAATCTTAATGTTTGTGATCACTTCTACCGCCCCTGCATCGTAGCAAGCTTGTTCTGCTTTTTTAACGATATCGAGTAATTGGTTGAGTTCACCTTTCATCGTAGTTTCCATCGCACCGACTTGGAAAGGCACATCGGCAGCTTTCACAACTTCAATGGCTTTATCAACCACTTCGAAGTTGTTGCCTTCTTTAACGCGAGGTATCACTTGGAAGGCAACCATCACTTCTTTTTCTCTTTTTAACTCAGACACTTTCTGCTTACTCTAGGATAGGGAATTGTTGCAGATGATAGGTTAATTCGGAGACGAATTCTACAGCGATTATGCTGGTTGGATTACTCTCTTTGTCCTACTTGTTACCCCAGTGGTCACTTACCCAACCACCTATGTGCTCATCAAAATGACTGCCACTGAACCTCTGGTTGCGTTCAACCGAAGTATCACAATCATCTTTATTATCTATTAGGGTTTGTATGTAGTTTGCCATCGGGTCATTGGAACGTTGACGATCTCGGCGAGTTGCCACTTCCTTAATCAGTTGTAATCGATATGTAGAGCTAGCACGTTTCATTTCAATGACCTCCTGTTGTAGACACTAATAGAAAAATCTAGTTGCTAGATATAGGGGCGTCAACGTGATTTAAGAGTATTTTTTTTGAGCAACCAAGAATCAATACGTTGGCATCATAATTCAAAAAAGTGTCATTTAAGTTGGCAACTTTAGGGAAGTTTTTGGGTGTGAATTTGTATTTTGTTGCATATAAAAAAGCCCAGTACAAACTGAGCTGACCATTCTATTTCTGGTTACTTAGAGTTATTTCTGGTTACTTAGAGCTATTTGGTTTGCTTTTAAATTGCTTAATGCTTTTCTTTTTAGCTGTTCTTCGATTGGCCATTTTATCTTTAGGTGGACGCTTGCGAGCGGTCGTTTCAGATGCAGGTTTGTCGGTAACCGGGAAACCCTCTAATGGTTGCAGCACTAACGGCTTATTGGTCAAGGTGCGAATCGCATTGAGGTAGTCAGTTTCGCTGTGGCTAACCAGAGAGACCGCGCAGCCAGTACTTCCTGCTCTTGCTGTACGACCAACGCGGTGTACGTAAGTTGCTGAGTGAGAAGGTAATTCGAAGTTAATTACGACAGGTAATTGATCAATATGAATGCCTCTAGCCATCACGTCTGTCGCGATAAGCACACGAGTCTCGCCATTTTTGAAACTTTCTAATGCTTGCTCTCGTTCTTCTTGGCTCTTATTTCCATGTAACGCACTCACACTGATTTTGGCTTTATTCAATCGTTTGGTTAATGCATCGGCATTGTCTTTTGCGCCAATAAATACCAATACTTGCGGCCATGTGTGTTGATTGAGTAGTGCGATGAGCGCTTGAGCTTTACTGCCTTTGTTCACTAAATACAGGGTTTCTTCAATAGCCGCGACCACGCTGTTTTCTTGATGTGTCGTGACCTTAACTGGATTTGAAAGAAGCTCTTCAGCCTGACCTACTAATTCGGGCGGAAGTGTCGCAGAGAACAACAGTGACTGACGTTTGCTCGGTAGTGCTGAAGTAATCGCTTGAATATCTGGCCAAAATCCCATGTCGATCAGGCGGTCGGCTTCATCAAGAACCAATGATGAACACCGAGCTATATCCAGTTCATCACTTTTGATTAAAGCAAGTAGGCGGCCCGGTGTGGCGATGGCTAATTGTGGTTTAGTCGATAATTGTTGCTGTTGATCATCAGTATTTACGCCGCCCGTTAGCGTTACCAATTTGATATCAAGCGCTGTTGCGATCGGCTCTAAAGATTTGGTCACTTGAGACGCGAGTTCACGTGTCGGGACGATGATAAGCGCTTGCAGTCCATTCACATCATGGTTGATGTTGTTCAGCAAGGGTAAGCCGAACGCCAACGTTTTTCCGCTACCTGTTTGAGCCAACGCAAGTACGTCTTTACCCGCAATAATTGATGGAATTACCGCTTGTTGTATCTCAGTCGGTTTGTCGAATTGAGAAGGGATCGCTGTGACGGTTTTTGCGTTAAGGGTGAGGTTATCAAATGACATAAATGAACCAAGTATCAAAATGGAGGTGGAGTCTAACAGGGCTATAAATGTTAGAGAATCAGTTTTGTATGTTAGACGATAAACACATTCATTATACGCGCGAATTATGTCTGTTAGCTATACGCGATAATTAAGCGTTTATCATATTGTAATGGCACTGAATGGACGTACAATGTCCGCCCTGAAAATGTTCATGAAATGAGATCGAAATGAGTTGGGACAGTATCTGGCTGTTTATCGTTATCGTGTTTTTTATTGCCATTATCCCGGGCCCAAATGCGCTGTTGGTATTAAGCACAGCCTTAACTCAAAGGAAGCTGTTCGCATTTGTGAACGTGTTGGGCGTGTCATGTGGTTTCTTTTTTCATGCCTTTATCTCGGCTAACGGCATAAGCTTATTACTGTCGAACACTCCCATGGCCTTTGAAGGGCTAAAGTGGGCTGGGGTTTTGTATCTTGTCTGGCTTGGGTATAACCATTTTCGTGCGGCGCTGCGCGCTCAAGAGGGCGTGCTCTCTGTGGTCAGTGCATCGGGAAGTAAGCTTTATAAGCAATTTTTCAAAGGGCTTCTCACTAATCTACTGAATCCTAAAATTGTCCTGTTTTATCTTTCTATATTCCCTCAATTTGTTTCAACAGATGCGATTGTGACAGACAGTTTGATACTTGGTGCAATTCAAGCGTCAGTGGTGTCGATGTGGTTCTTAGTTGTGATCTTAATGGCGGATACCTTTAAGCGCTTGTTAGTTCAAAAGCGCACCTCGCAAATGATGAACATTGTGTGTGGGATTCTATTCGTGGGCTTCAGCATTCAGTTGGCATTGTTTCAGCTTTAGGGTGCGATGCGAAGAATTGGGTTTTTAGCTATTGGTTCAGTTCATTTCCGGCTTAGTTCTCGTTTCCATCTTAGTTTTCATTTCCGATTCAGTTCTCATTTTTTACTGAATGCTAAGCAATCAGTGTTTCTCTGTATAAATCTCTAAAGCATTAGCTCGGGAAGTCGATATAATTATTAGCTATCAATTTGGTGAATGTGTTTATTTGAGACCAATTGAAGCTACAGCCTATTGCTTGACCGAAATAACAGAGACAGGGAGTCACCAATGCGTGAAGATTCATTCACCCAGAAACGCAAATATTACCGCTTAAAGTACCCTCAAAAGGCTCGTCCGGTGATGCGAATTAAGGATGAGCTTTTTCATGTCAGCGAAGTTTCTGAAAAGGGTGTACGCCTGATGATGCGTAACATCATTCCGGTTTATCGTGGCTTTTCAATGGCCGGCACCTTGAGGTTGCATGACAACAACAGTATCGATATTAGCGGTGCTGTATTGCGACAAGAAGGTGACGAAGTGATCGTTCAGTTATCACAAGGTCCGAGCTTCAAAGATATGGTGTCTGAACAACGCCACATTAGGCAAAGATACCCAGTGTTTTTTGCTAGCCTCAGAGTGGCATAGAAAGCTTTTAAAGTTAGATTCACTCATCCAAGCCGATATTAAAAAGCCCAGCACTTTCACAAGTGCTGGGCTTTGTTCTATCTATAGCCCAGATTCTTATAAACCAAAGGCGATACAGGTAAAGCTAATGAGCTTAGTTCGCCTTATAGCTCGTCTACTGTAGCCCAAACTGCGGCTAGCATATCGTGACCAAACGCGACACTTCGTTCTGGAGACCAGCCGTAAAGTTCGTCAGCGTGACTGATGTGATCTTTAAATGGCATCTCGACGGTGTAAGCCAAACACTTGAATTGCTCACCAATCCAGTTTGTGCCAACTGTCATGTTTGCTTTGCCTGGTTCGTCTTTATCGTAACCAAATTCATCTTGGAACTCTGGCGTGATAGTCAGCAGTGCTTGCTTGAAGTGGCTCTCTAGCTTCGCGATGCGCTCGTTGTATGAAGGCGTGCCTTCGCTGCCTGCTACAAAGTTATATGGAATCGCTTCATCGCCATGAATATCTAGGCACAGGTCAACGCCCGTTTCTAGCATACGCTCGCGAACAAGGAATACCTCTGGGCTGCGTTCCATAGAAGGTGATTGCCATTCGCGGTTCAGGTTAACACCAATCGCGTTAGTACGCAGGTGACCGCGGATGCTGCCATCTGGGTTCATGTTTGGTACAACGCGGAACACAACGCTGTCTAGAAGAGAGCGACCGACCGTATCTGTTTCATCAAGCAGGCGTTGTAGCAGACCTTCGATTAGCCATTCAGCCATCGTCTCGCCTGGATGTTGGCGACCGATAACCCAGATATTTTTCTTCTCTTCACTTGGCTCGCCGATAGTTAGCAAAGTGATGTCGTTGTTGTCTAGCGTGTGACCTAGAGTTTCAAGCTTACAAGCTGGGTGCGTTTGAGCACTGTGCAGAAGATCTTGGTGACGATCGTATGAGTACGGTGCGAAATACGCGAAGTACATTGAATCGTGTTCAGGGATGATATCGAAGCTTAATGTATCGCCATCGAACTGAGATGGGATACGGAACCACTCTTCACGGTCGTAGGATGCAACCACATCGTAATCTTTCCAGCCTTCAGGGTAGGCAGATGTTGCCAATTGACCGATTTCAAAGTGGTGAGCTTGTTGAGCCTCACTTTCTAAGCGGAAGTGAAACCACTGAGAGATTTCAGTTTGGTAGTCTGCTGGGATAGTCAGTTGAATGTTTTGTGGTGAATCTGCAGAAACGACGTGAATGTTGCCGCTTTCGAAATTGCTGAAAATTTTCATTGTAGTTTTTATCTCGTAGTTGAGTTGCCGTAAGACTAGCACACTTTTTTTCGAGCAAACCACTAACTAAATCGTAATGAGATGTTATTTCAACTATCTACTTTTTAGTTCTCTACTTTGAGCAGTACTTCCTATCTATCGACGCTGACAAGTTGTACACCCACGACAGGCTGAACGTGTGTGGCGATCTAACTTGCTGCGTTGAACCTTACAATAAGCGTTTTTCAGCGCTCTTCGTCCAGAGAACCAATCATCGGGTTTTGACAGGATCAGATAACCATTAAAGCGTTTCATAAGCTCGACTCTATTTTGGTTGATGAACTTGCTATCAAACCCAATTTCGAAGTAATCAAGCGCTTGTTCAATCGAGGTGAAACTCGCCATTTTTTGTTGGAATTCTGTTTGGTTCATTGAGTGAGGAGTTTATGAAAAATAGATAGCCAATATTGTAATAGATTTACAATTTACTTCTTTGACTTAGAAAGCCGTTTTGTCTCGTTGATGTTAGATTAATCAATAATAGATATTTAACCGTCGATTCTTATTTGGTGGGTGCTTGTATCTGGTGGGGAATAATTTCGTGAAGTGCCCTTGGGTTCTCATAAAGGTTCAATTTTTGTTCCTCAGAATGCGATTTATGATCCAAATCAAACTGATCTACCCCTAAAGTACTATTCTGATCTTAATTGTAACCAATTGTTGAAGATGATTAAGAATTATGACAATAAAAAAACGTTATATCGCACTAATAGCGGCGGTTGGTATAGGTATTGGTTGGTTAACCTTAGGGGGAACTGCAGCCGTTATGCACTATACATCGAGCACTGAGTTTTGTGTTTCTTGCCACACAATGGAAGCACCCCACAAAGAATACCAAGGTTCTGTACACTTCAGTAACGCAAAAGGCATTCGAGCTGAATGTGCCGATTGCCACATTCCAACTGATCCGATTGACTACGTGATCACCAAAGTAAGAGCGTCCAAAGACATCTACCACGAATTTATTTCAGGTAAGATAGACACGCCTGAGAAATATGAAGCACACCGTGAAGAGATGGCTGAGACAGTTTGGGCTCAATTCCGCGAGAATGACTCAGCGACTTGTCGCTCTTGTCACGAATTCGATGCAATGGAAGAGTTCGAGCAATCTCGTGATGCAGCAAAAATGCATGCTTATGGTCGTGAAAATAACCAAACGTGTATCGATTGTCACAAAGGCGTTGCACATTTTGCTCCTGAAGCTCAGCTAGATAGCAAAGCGTTCGATACCCTGATCGCATTTACGAAAAACACGCCAGCAGATGCGAAAGTGGTTTACCCAGTAACCGATATCGCAATGGGTGACTTCGGCAGTGTAAACCCAACAGCAGAACTGCAAGTGGTCAAGGCTGAAGGCGACAACCGTACTGTGACTTTGAATGCATTCCAAATGAAAGGTGCAGAGCAAGTGCTTTACTTCGGTGAAGGCCAACGTGCAATCGTTGCGACATTGACAGACAAAGGTCAAGAAGCACTGACTACTGGTGACTATAAAGCCGATGCTTACGGTAACGAGTGGCGTTCAGTTGCGCTAACGGGTGATATCACTTCTCCAGTTGTCGATAAACTAGACCCAATCTGGTCTTACGCAGAAGAGTTGGACAACGTTTACTGTGCAACGTGTCACGCGAAAATTCCTTCAAACCACTTCACTGTGAATGCTTGGGGACCTGTTGCGAAAAGTATGGGCGACCGTACAGACATTTCTGAGCAAAACCTTGAGCTGCTGACTAAGTACTTCCAAAACCACGCGAAAGACGTTGTTGGTCACTAAAGAGAATTAGAAGGATAAAATTATGACTAATATGACACGTCGTGGATTTATGAAAGGCACAGGTATTACAGCTGGTGCGTTGGCATTCACATCTTTGACGCCGATGAGCGCAATTGCTTCGGACAAACGTGGTTCTGGTGTTCTAACATCAGGTCGTATGGGACCAATGCTGTGTGAAGTGAAAGATGGCAAGTTAGTGTCGACGACGAATGCACTGGCACAAACGGTTCCAAATAGCCTGCAGACCACAGGCCCTGATCAAGTACACACCAAAGCGCGTGTTAAGTACCCTATGGTTCGTAAAGGCTACTTGGCTAACCCATCTGCACCTGAAGGTGTACGTGGTAGTGATGAATTTGTTCGTATCTCTTGGGATGAAGTGTACAAATTGATTCACCAACAACACTCACGTATTCGTCAAGAGCACGGTGCGGAATCTGTATTCGCAGGCTCTTATGGCTGGCGTTCAAGTGGTGTTCTGCACAAAGCGCAAACGCTTCTACAACGTTATATGAGCATGGCTGGTGGTTACTCTGGTCACTTAGGTGATTACTCAACAGGTGCTGCGCAAGTTATCATGCCGCACGTTGTGGGTTCGATTGAGGTGTATGAACAGCAGACGACTTACCCAGTTATCCTTGAGCACAGTGATGTGGTGGTACTTTGGGGCCTAAACCCAATTAACACCTTGAAGATCGCTTGGAGCTCAACCGACTGTGCAGGTCTTGAGTTCTTCCACCAGTTGAAGAAGTCGGGCAAGACAGTGATTGCGATTGACCCAATGCGCTCTGAGACTATCGAGTTTTTTGGTGACAACGCAGAGTGGATTGCTCCTCACCCAATGACTGACGTAGCCATGATGATGGGTATCGCACACACGTTAGTGAAACAGGGCAAGCACGATAAAGAATTCTTGGGTAAATACACAACAGGTTACGACGTATTCGAAGCTTACTTGATGGGTAAGGAAGACGGCGTAGAAAAATCTGCTGAGTGGGCGTCTGAGATCTGTGGTGTGCCAGTGAAGCAGCTTGAGCTACTTGCGGATATCTTCAGTAAGAACCGTACTATGCTGATGTCTGGCTGGGGTATGCAGCGTCAACAATACGGTGAACAACGTCACTGGATGTTGGTTACGCTAGCGACAATGCTAGGTCAAGTTGGCTTGCCTGGTGGTGGTTTCGGTCTTTCTTACCACTACTCAAACGGTGGTAACCCTGCTCGTGATGCAGGCGTACTTCCTGCGATTTCAGCGTCACTTGGCGGTGGTTCTTCGGCGGGTAACGATTGGGCTGTTTCAGGATCTGTGAACGCATTCCCTGTAGCGCGTATTGTTGAAGCGCTAGAAAACCCGGGTTCAAGCTACCATCACAATGGTCACAACCTAACGTTCCCAGAGATCAAAATGATCTGGTGGGCAGGCGGTGCGAACTTTACTCACCACCAAGATACCAACCGCTTGATCAAAGCTTGGCAAAAGCCTGAGCTGATTGTTATCTCAGAACCTTACTGGACAGCAGCAGCTAAGCACGCGGATATTGTTCTGCCAATTACTACATCGTTTGAACGTAATGATATGACGATGACGGGTGACTACAGTAACCAACACTTAGTGCCAATGAAGAAAGTGGTTGAGCCACAAGGTGAAGCTCGTAACGATTTCGATGTATTTGCGGACATGTCTGAGTTACTTGCTCCGGGTGGTCGTGATGTGTACACCGAAGGCAAGACCGAGATGGAATGGCTGTATGGTTTTTACAAAACCGCACAGCAAGGTGGTCGTGGTCAGCGTATCGTAATGCCTAACTTCAGCAAGTTCTGGGAAGATAATCAGTTGATCGAGATGAAGTGGAACGAGAAGAACGCACAGTTTGTTCGTTACGCTGATTTTCGTGAGAACCCAATCATGAACCCACTAGGTACACCAAGTGGCAAGTTCGAGATATTCTCAAGAACCATTGAAGGTTACCAACTAGATGATTGCCCTGCACACCCAACTTGGTTAGAACCAACAGAGTACACAGGCAACGCTAAAGATGGCGAACTGCAACTGATGACAGCGCACGCCGCGCACCGTCTGCATAGCCAGTTCAACTACGCGAAGATCCGCGAAGAGTATGCGATTGCAGACCGTGAGCCGATTTCAATTCACCCTGAAGATGCGAAAGCTCGAGGCATTAAAACGGGTGACTTGGTTCGTGCACATAATGGTCGTGGACAAGTATTGGTGGGTGCATTAGTGACGGATGGCATCAAACAAGGCTCTGTATGTATCCATGAAGGCGGTTGGCCTGATTTAGATAAAGACACAGGTCTATGTAAAAACGGTGGCTGTAACGTGCTTACGTTGGATATCCCGACTTCTCGTTTGGCGAATGGCTGTGCTGCAAACTCTGCGCTTGTGAAGATTGAAAAATACACAGGTCCAGTATTAGAACTCACGGCATTTGATCCACCTAAAAACGGCTAATCTTTAACAAGTAATAGCTAACTGAATGAAGCCAGCCTAATCGCTGGCTTTTTTTGATCCTTTTCTTGCGACGAAGACTATTACTCAGTGTCGGCTAGACAATCCATAATAATCAATGACATCTAAGCGAGAAATAAACTCATGAATCGAATCAATCCAAAGAAACTACTTCGCAGTAAATGGACGGCCGTTAGCCCTGTAAAGAAAGAAAAACACTTTATGGTCACAGAGGTAGAGTTTGAAGAAGGGGAGGTTATTCGTTGTTTGATAGAAGCGGTGATGACCAAACGAGAGGAAGACATCAACTGGCGGGATCTCACCGACAAGGATCATTGGCTTCCCGGTTGGAAATAAGGATAGGAAGCAGGGAGCAGTCGGTCACCTCTACTTATTTCTAATTACCCGCTGCTGCACGCCCTTGCCAGTATTTAAGGCCTTCTAAGACACCCTCAGCATGTGTTGCTCTACTCGTGTATACGTTGTCTCTATCCGATAGGTGAGCAACCTCTGGGTAATGGTTAGCAACCAGTATCGAGTTTACGCCTTCAATGGTGAGCATTGAGGTGTCGTTAGCTGAGTCACCTGCGACGCACACTTCTGCAACGCTCAAATCGTGTTGTTCGAGTAGGTGGTGAATCGCAGTCGCCTTGTTAACGCCTTTTGGTGTGATATCTAAGTACCAATCATGAGAGTAAGTCAGGTGAACATCTAATCCGTGCATCTCCAAGCTAGATTCAATCAGTTCGTGTTGAGGCTCTGAAAGCTTTCCTTCAAAGGTGATCTTGTAATCGCCTTGATGGTTTTCTATGCGATCACCCATAAAATCAAGGGGGGCGAGAGCCGTCTCTACCCTTGATTTGTTCCAAGAAGCTTCCAGTTGGTTATGCCAAACATGGTCTGGTTTTTGGGAATGAACATGATGAATTTTGGTGCCCACATCGCTAATAATACTGTGTGGCTTCGGGTAGTTATCCGATTCTAAACCCATTCGAATCGAAGGTAATGTTCTTCCTGTCGCGATGATAAAGCGAATATCAGGTTGTTCTGTGAGGTAATCAAATAGCTGGTTAACACCGTGAGATGAGCCTCCATCAAGCGTACCGTCAAAGTCACACACCAACATTTTTATCATTCGAATTCCTTGTCTTTTTCTCTATTTCGTCACGGGGAAATGCTTATTTCTTCTATAAAGAATGGCTCAGCAATGAGCACTCTACAAGTTGAAACCCAGCTTAGATAATCACCAATTGACAGTTTGCAGCAAGTATCACAGTTGGTGTGATGTATTAAAATTCTTGGTCTAAAAGGTTGATTTCAACTCGCTGACTTTAGACGGTTGACCTTTGGTTTTTAGGTAGAGATTGAGAGTCGATCTTATCCTTGTTACCGAGCGAACTTTCGCCTCGGAAACATCATGAAAGCTTAATAAATAGTTCGCATTCGAATTATTTGTGCACGAACTAATTGTGGCTTTTGTTGGTTCATTCAGCCTATTAATTACTCTAATGTAAAATTAATATTCAATAATCTACGACTACGTAATACATAATATTGGCCGTACGCTTATCTAACTTATCCCTTTTATTATCAGTGTCTTGCTTTGTTTTTGCTTATTTTTTGGTCTTGTTGTTGCTGGTCTGGTTTCAGTCTGTTGCCTTGTTTTACCGAGCGAAGAACCTTGATTTACACGTGTCAATTACTTAGAGTGCTAATTGTTTTTCGGGTTTAAATAACCAATTTAAGTTTAAATAACTGAGAAAGGATTAGATTACATGGATCCCATACTGGAAGTTAAGGGACTGTACAAGGTGTTTGGTGAAGACACCGACCGTGCTTTTACAATGATTAATGAAGGCGCAAATAAAGATAAAGTTTTCGAAGAAACAGGGCTAACGATCGGCGTTAACGATGTTTCTCTTAGTATCCAAGAAGGCGAGATTTTCGTCATAATGGGACTGTCAGGATCTGGCAAATCAACCCTAGTACGCCTTCTTAACCGCTTGATCGAACCAACCAAAGGCAATGTGCTTCTTCGAGGCAAAGACATTGCCCACATCTCAGAAGATGAACTCCGCGAAGTTCGCCGCAACAACATCTCGATGGTTTTCCAAAATTTCGCTTTGATGCCGCATATGACGGTCATCGAGAATGCCGCATTTGGTCTAGAGCTTGCGGGTGTTGAAGTTGAGCAACGAAAGCAATCAGCACTTGAAGCACTTGAACGTGTTGGCCTTGGCGCATATTCAGAATCTTACCCAGATGAACTATCTGGTGGTATGAAGCAGCGTGTTGGTTTGGCTCGTGCACTAGCATGTGACCCAGATATCTTGTTGATGGACGAAGCGTTCTCGGCGCTCGATCCTTTGATTCGTACTGAAATGCAAGATGAGCTTATTCGCCTTCAAAATGACGATAAACGAACCATTGTTTTTATCTCGCATGATTTGGATGAAGCGATGCGTATCGGTGACCGAATTGCGATTATGCAAAATGGCGAAGTGGTTCAAGTCGGTACTCCAGACGATATTCTTAGTAACCCAGCGAATGATTATGTCGAAGCTTTCTTCCGTGGTGTGAACGTAGCAAGCGTACTTACTGTGAAAGACATTGCGCGTAAGAAGCCAGCTGCGGTATTTAAAAAATCAGAACACGATGGCCCAGCGTCCGCTCTACAAATTTTGATGGATAACGACCGCGAGTACGGCATCGTAGTTGAGAAGAGCAGCCGTTACTCCGGCATTGTCTCTATCGACTCGCTTCGTAAAGCCCACAAAGAGAACAAATCACTCATCAGCGCACAGCTCGATGATGGACTAACGCTGAACCCTGATTTACCAATCAATGATGTGCTTGGCCTAGTTGGTGGTGTGCCTTACTCAGTGCCTGTTGTGGATGAGCAAGGTAATTACTTTGGCGTGGTGACTAAGTCACGACTGTTACAAACATTGGATAAGGGGTAGATCATGTCGTCTGAACAAACAAATAATGCCCCATGGTCTCAATCGGCTCCTGCAGCTCAACCTGCAAGTGATCCTTGGGGTCAAGCAGCTGATACCTCACCATCAGCAGATTGGTTAAGCAGCGAAACAGTTGAAGCGACACCTTTTGATCCACTGAACCCTTTTGCAGAGGCAGTTTTGCCTGTCGACACTTGGGTAGAGTCTGGACTGAATTGGTTAGTTGAGCACGGACGCCCATTATTTCAAGCGATCCGTGTGCCTATCGATTTTATTCTAAGTTCATTTGAAACGGCGTTGGTGTCTACGCCAGCCCCATTCATGTTGATCATTCTGTTTTTAGTCGCATGGCAGTTTTCAAACTTGAAGCTTGGCGTTGCAACGGCCGTATCTTTGACTTTCATTGGCCTGATTGGTGCTTGGTCTGAAGCAATGACCACACTGTCACTGGTCATGACATCCGTATTCTTTTGTCTATTGATTGGCTTACCCATGGGTATATGGCTCGCCCGAAGTAACACGGCAGCCAAATTCGTGCGCCCAATTTTGGATGCTATGCAAACCACACCAGCCTTCGTTTATTTAGTACCGATCGTAATGTTGTTTGGTATCGGTAACGTTCCGGGTGTAGTAGTGACCATCATATTCGCACTTCCTCCTGTTGTGCGTTTGACCATCTTGGGTATTCAGCAAGTACCGGAAGAATTGATCGAAGCGGGTCACTCATTCGGTGCAAGCAAAAAGCAGATGCTTTACCGAATTCAACTGCCACTTGCATTGCCAACTATCATGGCGGGCGTGAACCAAACACTGATGTTGTCGCTATCTATGGTGGTTATCGCATCAATGATTGCGGTAGGCGGTTTAGGTCAAATGGTACTGAGAGGTATTGGCCGTTTAGATATGGGACTGGCCGCTGTTGGTGGTTTAGGCATCGTTATCTTAGCCATCTTATTAGACAGAATCACCCAAGTACTGGGTGTCAATGCTGGTAATACAAAATTACGCTGGTATCGCATGGGACCTGTTTCCCTTGTACTGAATGTACTTAATCGCGGTAACAAATCAGAACTTCAATTAAGGAAAAACACCAATGAATAATTCATGGAAGAGTAAACTCGCAGTAAGCATCGTTTCTACATTAGCGGTATCGACTAACGTGTGGGCAGCAAGCCTACCGGGTGATGGCGTATCAGTTCAGCCTGTTCAATCGTCTGTAGCGGAAGAGACATTCCAAACATTGATCGTTAACCGTGCTCTAGAAGAACTGGGTTATGACGTGAAATCAACTCAAGAAGTGGACTACAACGTAGGCTACACCTCGATTGCAAAGGGTGACGCAACGTTCCTAACGGTAGGTTGGTTCCCGCTTCATGCTGATAAATACACAATGGCAGGTGGTGATGAGAAATTCTACCGTGAAGGCCAATATGTAAGCGGCGCTGCTCAAGGTTACCTAATTGATAAGAAAACGGCTGAAAAGTACAACATCACCAACATTGGTCAATTAACTGATCCAAAAATCGCGAAGCTGTTTGATGCGGACGGTGATGGCAAAGCAGACCTAACAGGCTGTAACCCAGGTTGGGGTTGTGAGATGGTGATTGAACACCAACTTTCAGCGTTCAAACTGGACGATACGGTAACTCACAACCAAGGTAACTACGCTGCAATCATTGCAGATACAATTTCTCGTTACCAAAAGGGTGAATCAATCCTTTACTACACGTGGACACCTTACTGGGTAAGTGGCGTATTGGTGCCTAACGAAGATGTAGTTTGGTTAGAAGTTCCTTTCTCAGCACTTCCTGGCGAGCGTTCGAACGTGGATACGACGCTATCTAACGGCAAAAACTACGGCTTCGAAATGAACTCAATGCGCATTATTGCGAATAAAGAGTTTGCTAAGAACAACCCATCAGCAGCGAAGCTTTTTGAAATCATCAAACTTAACATCAATGATGTAAGCGCTCAGAACATGATGATGAGTAAAGGTAAGAACAGCTCTGCTGATATCGAAGCGCACGTAAACGGTTGGATCAAAGCGAACCAAAGCACGTTCGATGGTTGGATTACAGAAGCGAAGAAAGCAGCACTGTAACTTTGACTTGTATTTGTTCTGTCTTACCAGACACTTTGATTTGAAATGATGAGCGTGTTGAGTGATTGTGTAGAGTCACTCAATCACCTTCAAACCAAGTGAAAGGGCGACAAGAGTGAACATTATAAAGCCAGCAGTCCATTTGGATTGCTGGCTTTTTGCTTTCTGTTTCTATTTTTGAGCTTCTAGCTGTTAATTACAGCTCTAGCGTTCGCCTTGAACTTCGAAGTTGTCGCTGACTAAGCGAGCGCAGCCATCGGCTTCAAGTGCCCAGTGTTCATGATGTACAACGCCAAACGCTTTGTTCATTGTCCAACTCGCGGTAAGAATGTAACCGCCGTCTGGGTGCTCTTCCCATTTCACGTCAGTGTAATCAACGTCTTTGAAGCCTTGGTCTATGATACCTTGCCAGAATGCTTGAATCGCTTCATGACCTTCAAAAGTACCAAATGGACGCGCTTCCATTACACAGCTTTTAGTATATTGATCGGCACAACCTTTCGCGTCTTGGCTGTTGAATGCTTTTTGCCATGCGTTAATGCCTTGCTTACACGCTTCTAATACTTGATTGTTTGACATTGTTTTCTCCATAACAGTCTTCTTTGAAACACTGTGTTTTTGATTGGGTTATCTCGATAAGTTGAATACAGTTTAGCTTTGGTAATTAACTTGAAAAACAGAGATAATAGAAAATACTGTTTGTAAAAAGAGAACAATAAAATGAGTAAGCTAAAGCAGATGTCGATTTTCGCTCATATCGTGGAACAAGGCTCAGTATCGGCCGCGGCTGAAAAACTAGAGTTGTCTAAATCTGTTGTCAGTCAGCATCTAAAAATTTTAGAGCAAGAGCTCGGTGCTTCGCTTCTTAAACGAACAACGCGAAGACAAACCTTGACCAGTATGGGGGAACGTTTCTATCTAAGCTGTAAGGATATTAATGTAATCGCCGAATCGGCATGGGATATGGCGAAAGCTGAGTTGGAAGAACCCCAAGGTCGGATTCGTATTACTGCTCCAAATGCACTGATGGACTTGTTGGTTGCGCCTGTTATTGCGGATTTAATGAAGCAATACCCGAAACTAAAGCCTGAGCTGATCAGTGATGATCAACACTTGGATTTCATGGATCACGATATTGATCTCGCGGTACGAGTGGGTAGCTCGCGCGACAGTAATCTTAAGCAGAAACGGTTAGGCGAGTTTAAAGACGTGTTGTGCGGCGTAGAAAGCATGCGAGAGCGTGAACTTGAATCAATTCCTTATATTGCTAACTCATGGCAGGGAAAACAGGTGACTCATCATTTTAGCTCTCAAGGTGAACAAGACTTCGTCTACCAACAACAAGCCAGTTGTACCACTAATTCATTCCATAGTTGCCTTGCACTGATTAAATCAGGTGTTGGTATCGGTGTGATTCCAGATTTCTGCATTCCTCAGTTATTTGGTGATGTTGTCGACGTGCTGCCAAGCTTTGAATTACCCACCAACACGGTTTATGCGCTAAACCCATTTGCTTCAAATACGCCTATCGCCATCAAGCTGTGTATCCAAGCGTTGGAAGAAAAGCTTAAGCAGAATTTAGTATAAGCTTTCTATCGTTGGTAAAATCCGGTGCTTAACCATATTTACTAATAAAAGAAATAACATGTTTATTACTCAGTAATTCGATCTTGTCGATAGTCAGTACGCAATAGCGGTAGTTTTTGTTTTTGAAGGTGATGTTCGACTTTTGTTCTGTTGGTTCTGAAAACTTCCATATTTCAAATCCGATGTTCTTCATAAGTTCCAATGCACTTGGGTTCTTTATGATCATGGAATACTTTTTAATCTTAGTATTTCTTGCAAGAAGCTTCATATCGGAAATCAGGTTCGCAATAGATTGTTCACGCTTCTCAGAGTGACCGCTAACCACAATGTAATTTAAGTTATGATTAGAATCTAAAGAGCAGGCTTGCTTAATATGTAGATGTTTATTTTGGTATTGCTCGAATACCTCTTCGTTGAAGAAAAAACCTAGGCTATGACTAACAATATCGCCATTAACATCGACCATTTTTCTGCCATGCGCCTTTTTTTCACTGCAATAGAGAAACAGGTCGATAGTATCAAGAGCTGAAGGATCCACCTTTGTATATTGTGAAATCAGCTTTATTCTATCTATTACTGATTTGTCATTCTGATCTGTCATTAGTGGCATGATCTGACAGTCGCAGCCTTCTTCTATTTCCCCTTTAGTGATAGACGATATTCGGCTTTGAAACGAAAAGAACCTCTCACGAAGGAAGTCTTCAAGTAATGCACTGTCTTCGTTATCTTCTGAATCAAAGGATTTCAACGTTGTATACAAGTCCAGACCAAGGCAGTCCAGTAGCTTTAGGGCTTTGTAATTACTTGGCTTTACTTTGCTATTTTCCCATCGATTTATCGTTACGACATCTACAGAGCTGAATTCATCATCTAAGTGATTAATGTATACCGCAAAATCCTTTTGCGTTAACTTCAATTTCTTGCGCGCTTCGCGCAGTAATTGCGGAAATTTCATCATGGTAGAATATTCATCTTTGATTAGTGACATTACGTTCCGATTCGTCAGATAGTCTATTTTATCAATCGTTAATATACAGTAGCTATAATATTTATTTTTGAATGTAATATTACATTTTTTAGCAGAAGGTTCTGAAAATTTAAATACTTCAAACCCCACGCCCTTCAAGAGTTTCATCATGTTGGGGTCTTTTACTAAAACAGAATATTTTTTAATGTTTTTGTTCTGAGAAAGTAACTGTATATCTGAAACTATATGCTCAATAACATGATCTTTTGTCTCTGAGTGTGAGCTTATATTAAAATAATTTATGCTTTTGCTTGAATTTAAAGAGCAGGCCATTCTTAGATCTAGCTCTTGAGTTTTTAATGTTTCAAATTGATGGTCTTCAAAGAAAAAGCCTACGTTGTGACTCACAATGTCACCATCTACATTGATCAGTTTGTGACCATGTGCTTTTTTCTCACAGTAGTAGAGATATAAATCAATTTGGTCCAATGGCGAAATATCGACTTTTGTGAATTTAGAAAGTAGTTTGATTCTGTCGATAACGCCAGTGTCACACGGCTCTGACATTAAAGGCCGTGACTTAAAGTTGCGTTTGCCTTGTTGTTGATTCAGGCCTGATAGAGCTGAAATTCTACTTTGAAATGAGCCATAGGATTCGTTTAAAAACAGTTCGATTAGTGTGTCTTTTTGTTCGGATTTAAAGCTCTTTATTGTCTCAAATAAATCTCCGCCAAGGTACTGTAAGATCTTGAGTGCTTTGTATGTACTAGGCTTTACCTTACTGTTTTCCCAACGATTTATCGTTACGACGTCAACCGCATTAAACTCGTCGTCCAGCTGATTTAAGTAGGTTGCAAACTCTGTTTGTGTAAATTGAAGTTCCTTTCTGAAGTTACGTAACAACTGTGAAAACTCACTCATTAAAACATTAACCTTCTGATAATTAACTCAATGTCTTGATTCTAATTTAGACATCAGATTCTCTATTTAACATCTTCAGTAATTTGTTTTTTACAGATGTTAATTGTTCGGATTATTTGAACTGTATGTTGCGCATGTCCCTAATAGGCTAAGTGCCAAATTAGTGACGTCAAATCTATGGCTTTTTGCCTAGACACTTGTCAATCTACTGTGAAGTGCGCGTTAATGTTCAGATACAACCTTGCCTTTTTCTTATCTATTTTATTGATTCCATTTGCCTCCTATGCGGACACAACGGGTCTTGTTATGGATCTGTCTGTTGACAGCGCGTCTTACGACAACGACCAAGAGGTGGCTTATACGCTTGTTTTAACGAATGAGTCGGATAAAGCTATTGCTGAGTTGGACGTTAAGGATGAGCTGTTAAATATCTTAACGACAGATGACCAAGGGAATAATGTCAGCGCGTTCTCGCAAGTCTCGACTCAAGCGCAATCCTCCTTCCTGTCATCTCCAGGTGATTACAGTCGCTTCGGAAACTTAGATGCATCAGGTGTGCGTATTGCGGCTGGTGGGTCAGTGACCTACACCATGGTCGCCACCGTTTCTGCTAACGCAGCCGGTACGATTGATAACTTCGCAAGTGCGAGCACTGGACTATTGGATGCTGTTGAATCAAATACAGAATCCATTCAGCGTGGTGTGTATCAACATGATGTTGTTGTTTCGGTCGATAAAGCGAACTATCAACTCAATAACAAACTCACCTATAAGATTAAGGTTTCGAATACTGGCGATACGTTTATTCAGGCGCTCGACGTTCAAGATATCATTTCAGATATAAAGGCACTCAATATTGAAGGGGCTTTGCAACAAGCTTTTACTGACAACGTTAACTCTGCCACAAAGGTTGAAGGCAGCAAAAGCGATCCAGGCACCTTCGCCGAATCAGGGGACTTATCAGTAAGTGCTGCGTCGATTGATATAGGTGGGTCAGTGACTTACGAAATTCAAGCGACCGTTGCCGACAATTTAGTCGGCGACATTGTTAATGACGGTATAACCGCTGAAACACGCGATGACTTGGTCACAGTTGATGAGGTTATCACTCCACCCACTGAGCCTAGTATCACCCTGACACATACCTTGAACCAATCGGATAACTACCTAGTCGACGATGAGTTTTCCTATACGGTCACGGTTGCTAACCAAGCAAACACTGGTATCGCGTACCATTATTCGGTTCAGCAGTTTCTTGCGGATCTTGAAACCGATCTAGGCAACGATGTCAGCAACGAAAAGAACGCAACTGACACGGTTGGTAACCCTTACGATTTTTGGACCAATGAAGTGACCTCGATCGGTTCTAATAGCCTTTCTGAACTCAATGCATCTGGAAAGGAGTCCAACAAGTCACTAGAAGACAAAGTGTCTATCTATCCCGGTGAGCAGATTGTTTATTCCGTTGTGGTGGACGTTAGCCCTGTGTCTATTGGTCAAATTCCCCAAGTTGCAGCCCGAGTGGTTGATGCTGATGGCCACGCAGATTCTGGCGATGCTTTGGCCAATATTCTCGATTCGAAAGACGTTCTGACGACGTCATCAAGTCAAATTACACGTAATAAGAACACCACAGATACGACTTATGTTCCGGGGATAGTCGGTGATAACGAAGTGGTCTATGACATTGTTATTTCTAACAAGGACACAGAGTTCTTCGCCAACGATATCGAAGTTGTCGATAAATTTGCTTGTATCGTGACCGAGCAAGCGGATGGCTCTAATGCTTCAGCATTTTCCGAGTGGAAGCTTGAAGTCGCTGATAGAAGTGGTGAAGGATCGAATTATGGTTCATTTAATTACAATACTTGGACAACAAACGACATCAATTTGAAAGTCGACCTCGCACCTGAGGGCTTCGTTCATTATAAGCTGACCGCAAAAGTGGCAGACACCAGTGTGGGGCAGATTGTTGATGATGGTACCGATGCCGGCTTGTGCTTAGGGGATAATTTAGGCGAGTCGGGTTCTGGCGTCCAAATGCCAAACTCGAAATTAAAGGTCCAAAAGGAAGTGGATTCTCGTTACTACTCAGCTGGCGGTACCCTGAACTACGACATCACGGTAGAGAATAACGGTGACGGCTATGCGATTGATATACCGGTTTATGATGATTTAGTCTCTGTCATGACTCAGTCTATTAATGATACACCGACTAAAGCGTATTTGAGCTGGATTATTACTGCGAAATCTTATGCCTCTGACGGCTCAATTTCGACAAACAGTGATCCCGGCTTTACTGATGACATAGAAGGTAATCAGAAGAATCAAAAGATCTTAGATGTGAAGGCAAAGCTAGCTCCACACGATAAGCTCGTTTATAGCATTGCCGCGATCGTAAACCCCATTGCCGATGATGAAATCCGTAATGAAGTGACGGTTGACAGCGTACTTTATTCCGATAGAGGCTCATACCCACGAGATTACTACTTAGTATTGGATAAGCGTGTTGATGGTCATGACGAACAAAACGCGTATACCGACACCACCAATACTGTCACTTATACGATCAGCATTACCAACCCAGCAGGGAACGGTTTCGCCTCTAACATCAATGTTAAAGATGAAATCAGTACCATAGAAGCAGAGTTACTTCACGAGCCGGGTGAAACCAAGCCCGTGTTCTCTTCGTGGACGATCAGTGCAGAAAGAGAGGCAGACTCCCCGTGGGTGAAAGCCGTGACTGACCCTGGATCGTTCTCGGATAACAATGATCTGGATGCCACCGCTCAGCTCCCGCCAGGTGCGACGATTACTTATACCATTGTTGGGACACTCGATCGCAGTGTCGACAGTGAGATTCTTTGGGGAGCATTCACCAATACCGCAACAGTGACGGGACCAGATACTAATCTATCGGATACGGTACGTACCTATCCTAGCGAGCCGAATCTTGTAGTCGCTAAGACCGCTCAAAATACCGACTTTGTTGTAGGTGAGCGCGCTACGTTCGATATTTATATCTATAACCGCGGTGTTGGCTATGCAAATGACGCAACGGTACAAGATAGTATTTCAGCGCTTAACTTCTTTAATAGTTGGACAATTGTAGGTTCGACCAACACAGATAAACCGGGTTCTCGTTACGGTGACATTGCTAACGACACTGACATCGATACCGACGTTGATATCACTCCCGGAGGGTGGGTTCACTATGAGGTGAGCGGCATTGTTAAGTCTGACTATGAAGAAGAACAAGTATCGAACCGTGTTGATGTTTACGATCCTATTACAGACCGTGACCACAGCTCTTCCGCTCAAATAGATAACTCACACAGTACCTATGACATCAATGTTTCATTAGCCAAAACGACCGATGTTGTCCGCTACACGCCGGGTGAAGATCTCACCTACACCATCGTTATTGGCAATAACAGCGACACTGATGAGACCGATCTTATCTTCATGGATCGCCTGAGTGAGATCACTACTACGCTAGCGAATGATAAAGATGGTGAAGTAGAAGATGTTCTTAATCAAAACCCGTTTGACTATTGGTCTGTTGATACTGGCTCTGGTTTCGGCCCTCAAACGACTGAAGATGTGGAGTTCCCAGTTTCAATTCCGGCCAAAGACTTTGTCACGGTGCGTATTAAGGCGCATGTCAAAGACAATGCGGTATCTAACGGTGTAGCGGACAGAGACGGCGGCATAATCCGCAACGAAGCCGTGCTGATTCATGATGATAATGCCGGTTGTACTGACGATTGTGAGTATGCCAAACGTGCCGTGGCTGAAAACCATCAGGTACATAATAACGGCGGCGTTGTTCGCACTACTAACATTAACCGCTACTCTCCGGGAGATGAGTTGACTTATACCATTAGGTACAACTCTCAAGATGGACATGGTTATCGAAACAACGTAGACGTTAACGAACTGATTAATGACATATCAGTGGAGCTACAAGATGGCAATTCAGGTAATCCATTTTTCGATGATTCGGTAGGTTCAAACAAGTTTACGGTGGCGGTTGCTAAGAGCGATCCTGCGAACGCGGGTACAACAGATGGTACCAAAGACGGTGATGTTGCGAACGACACTGACATCGTAACCTCGATTGATATCGATGCTGGCGAAGACGTGACTTACACAGTAACAGGTACCGTAAGACCGGATGCGGTCGGTGATATTCATTATCGAGATACCGTCGTGATTCCCGATGACTACCATTTAGATTTTGATAAAACGACTGATGAAGCGGTGTACGAGCCCGCTCAAACCGTGACCTATCACTTAGTGATTGAGAATGACGGCAAAGGTAACGCTCACGATATTCCAATCGTCGATAACCTCGAAGATATTACGGTCAGCTTAGTGGATGGTAATACAGGACCAGCGTATTCAGATTGGACCATCACATCGATCGCAACTGGAACTGATTCTGAGTATGTGGATGCGGGCGCAGGTGCTGGCAATGTTTACACATCAACCAACAGTAACCTAAATGTTGAAGCCGATATTCCGATGGGCGCTAAGCTTGAGTACCAAGTTGTCGCGACCATCAATGACAAAGCCAATGGCGATGTTGTTAACGTTCTAACCGTTGATGGCGACACCATTTCTCATGATATTCAGCAAGAAGCTCGTAAAGTTGATTTTGAAAAGAACATTCTGGCGTATTACGACACGGATGAAAACGAACTGGTTGGCGCAACTAACTACATGCCAGGTGGTTATGTTGAATATGAAATTTTAATTGAGAACATTGCGAGCGCCCACGTTGATGATATGAGCTTGCGTGATGACATCGACCAAATTAACACTCAATACTTTGATGGAACGCGTGGCCCTGCCTTTGATAGCTGGACGATTGAAACATTCACTGATAGCTCAGGTATTTCCAACCCAGATGTTGATAACTCAATCCAAGACAATAAGCCGATTGATACTCACTTCGATATCTCGGCAGACAACTTTGGCCGAGCTGCATCGTCAGCGTTTGTCCGCTATGTCATAAAAGCCAAGATCAGTCCGAAAGCGGTAGGTTCTTTTACTAATAAAGCTTACATCGATGAAGACAATGGCAATGAGTTGATCGCGGTATCGCCACCATCAACGATGGCAGATCCTGAAGTCACGTTCTCTAAAAAAGCGTTTTATGATGCAGGCTTCTCTTCGCAAAAAACTGAATATTCTCAAGCTTCTGGTGAGAGTGAGGTTTATTACCGCGTTGAGATTAAGAATGCGGGGGATGGTATAGAATATGGTTCTCGCCTAGAAGATGCGATTTCGGAAATTCAAACTCGTATTGCAGAAGACAGCACCACTTCAGGTGGTGATCCTGTTGGACAACCGTTCTTGGCTGGCTGGGAAGTTAGCCTAGATAAAACGGCTGCGACAGGCTCTATTACCGACGCGATTGACTTTGTTCCGGGCAATAACATCAATATTGATAACGAAATTGTTATCGCGCCTCAAGAAAGCCTAACGTTCACTATTCATGCTCAAATTCGTGAAGATGCATTGGGTGACATTCAAAATAAAGCGACGTATGACGGTAGTGCTCGAACAGCGAATTTAATGCCGCTTGAAAATAATACCAGTGTTGAAAAACGGGTGGTGTCGATCAACGGCAACCCGTTCAATGATGGTGATACCTATCTTCCGGGTGACGAAGTTGAGTATGAATTTGTAGTCACAAACCCTGAAAACGGTTGGGCGAATGATATTCAGATCAAAGACACAATCACAGACATTCAAGTCGAAGTGATTGGCGGTAAAACGGAATCCGCTTTTGTTTCTGGCGATATAATCCATGAAGTCAGCAATGGTATTGATGCCAACATTGATACCTATGTACCAAGCTACAACACCAGTGGCAACCTTGATATTGAAACCGATATTGCAGCGGGAGAAGTGCTGACCTTTAACTTAACCGGTGTCGTTCGTGACGACGCTTTGGGCACGATTGATGCGAACCAAGTGACCGCAGGAAGTGACTCTGCAACGTCGCAAGTGATACCACCTAAAGATGCTGAACTCGATTACTTCAAAACCTTGGTGTATACCGATGGTGAATCGGCAGGGTGTTCTGTTCCTTCAAACGATGGCAGCGGTTGTACTTACGCACCACGTGGTGATGTTGAGTATCAAGTTACGTTAGATAACACAGGCGATAGCATCGCAAATGACGTGAGCGTTATTGATGCGATTCACACCATTAAAACCGAAGATGGCGATGATGCGTTCTCTAGCTGGACAACGGCTATTGCGGTTGAACCTGTTGGCACTTATGACGTGCAAGGTAACTACAACGGTAGCGTACCATTGAATGCAACTGTCGATCTTCGTCCTGGTGAGCGTATTGTGTTTGACGTGAAAGGCACCGTGTCGACTTCAGCGACAGGCACTATTACCAACACGGCGCAAGTGAACGGTGATAACACCAACGACATCGTACTTGATCCGGGCCGCTCGAATATCCTGATTGATAAATGGACGGATACGCCTGAGTACGTGCCGGGTGGAACAGTGAATTACTACATCGACATCACCAATGACGATGTGGATTCTGGCCTGTTTTCGATTCGTGACATCATCAGCGGCTTTGAAGTCGAAACCGTCGACGGCTCAATGAAAACGGCATTGACAGAATGGACGGTTGATTACGATGTGCTTTATAACTCGGCGCCGTCAGACCCTGACGCTAATGATTTCTCAGAGTTAGATAAGCTAGTTGGTCAAAACAGTCCAGACATCGATTTACCTGTTGAATCGATCAAGATGGCTGGGCGTGACGATGCTGGTACGGGTGGTGGTGATAAGTACACAGCTGTCCGTATTCACGTTCAAGGTAAGGTTCGTGATGATGCGATTGGGCGCTTTACCAATACGGCTTATCTACGACATGGTTTGGACGATTCGAAGATCGCTCGCTTACGAGAAGGCTTTATCACTCCGAAGTCGGGTCAATTGGTTCTAACCAAAGAAACGACGCCAATTGCAGAACCTGATGCTAAGTATCAACCGGGTCAACCTATCTCATACAAGATCACCGTGGCTAACACAGGTGAAGGTTACCTTGTCGATCAAGTCCTGACGGATCGCATCGATACCATCATGACAGAGGTGGCTAACAGCCCAGATCAAGAGCAAGCGTTGACAGGTAATTGGATCATTAGCGACGAACAGCTTGATGGCAGTGGCGATCCAGCCCTGAACGCTCGCAAAGATGTGGTTAATAACGCACAGGGTTATAGTGCGACTTACAGCATTCACCCGGGTGACAGTTATTCATTTGTCGTGACCAACACTGTTAATGATAAGGCCAAAGGCGAGATCACTAACGTCGTTAAAGTTGATAGCGACGACGGTGAGCACTCTGCAGACGCGACCTACATTCCAGAAGATGCGCAAGTTGAGATCACTAAAGATGTCGATAAAGCAGAGTACCTTCCGGGAGAAACACTTCAGTACACCGTGACCGTTAAGAATAACGGCTTAGGTTGGGCTGAAGATGTTGCTATTGAAGATGCGCTGAAGTCGGTTGAAACCACGATTGCAGGTGGTACGACTGAACAAGCTTTTGACCCTGCTTCAATCCAAATATCGGCGGTATCGACAACCGGTGAAACCCCAGTACCGGATGCAACCCGTGGTGAAGACCTTCATGAGACGCTCGATATTGCGCCTCAAGACAGTATTGTTTTCACTATTCAAGTTGCGACTAATCCGTTGGCGACAGGCGATATTACTAACATCGCATCAGCGACCTTTGACGGCACAACATTTGATGACAGTGCTACCAGTACACCAGTGTTGGCGACGGTTTCGGTCAAGAAGACGGTTGATACGCCATCGTATGAAGTAACCAAGCTGATTAACTACGACATCACCGTAACCAACAGCTCTGATGCGTTTGCATCTGGTGTTCAACTTCAAGACATCATCAGTGACATTCAAGTCGACACGACCGCGGATAAACAAGAGTCGGCATTCCTACTATGGGAAGTGAGCTTTGACGCCTCGGATGATCGCTCTGTTGTCACTCCCAAGACGTTCGACTTGAGTGAAGATATCGATGTGAGTATGGATGTGGCGCCACAAAGTACCGTGACATTCCATGTTAAGGCGTTGATTCGTACGACGGCGATTGGCGATATCAGTAACACGGCAACCATCACTTATAACGGAACACCACAAGACTCAACGGTAGTCATGACACCGAAAGACTCTGAGTTTGTTGCGACGAAAACTAACGTACAAACCGAGTATGAGCCGGGTGGTGAGCTGGAATTCTTGATTACCATTGAAAACACCTCTAACAACTACATCAGCGATTTAAGTGTTGTCGATGACATGAGCACGATAGAGGTGGGCTATTACGATGGTACCACTGGGCCTGCTTTTGTTGCTGGAACCACTTCTTTGGTTGTTGAGTCAACCACGGTAGGAACGACGACGGAGCAAATTAGCCCGATTGAGTACAGTGTGGATATTGCACCGCACGGCACAGTTGTGTTCCGCTCAAAAGGCACCGTAGTCGATACCGCGACCGGACACATCATTAATACTGCGCAAGTAGATGGCGGCGATGTTATCAGTCCTCCAGTTCAAACAGTTGCGGCTGTGGTTCAAGCTGAGCTGTTTACCGATGCCCCGTATTACGTGCCGGGAGAGCAGGTTGAGTATCACTTAGTGGTGCAAAACATAGGCCGAGGTATAGCCAAAGATGTCGCGCTTTACACCCAGTTCTCTGAATCCATGGGTGATCATATTGATGGTAATTTTAGTAATGCGTTTGATGAATGGACACTAACGGCAACATCAGAAGGGGCTGAAACTCAACCTGGCACCTTTGATGACGACAAAGACCTGTTCACCTTGGTCGACATATCGCCGGGCGGCAAGATTGATTACACGTTCACATTGACGGTCAACGAAGACATGCTGACTAATATCGATGTGCTTGGATACTACCTCGACTTAACTGGTAGCCCAGCGATGCGCGCTCGTTCTAAAGGCATGTTGGCCTCTGAAACCTCGATGCAGGCAGTGGCAGATCAAGTATCTGCTTTGGATTTGCCGCCAGTGGGTGCTGATCTGGTTGTTGAAAAACGTTCTGATAAGCCTGAATACACCGAAGATGACGACAGTGTCACTTATTACTTAGCCGTGACCAACAACGGTCAAGGTAACGCGGCTAATGTTCGTCTAACCGATGAGATCAGTGGACTACAAAACAGCACAGGTAATAAAGTCTTTATCGATTGGACAATTGAAGGTGTGGAAGTCGACGACTCAGGCGCGGTTATTCAGCGTCATTCTTTCCCGTCGAATAAAGACTTAGACACTACCGTTAACCTGAAATCCAACAAACGAAATGCTTACGCGTTTGAGGTCGTGGGTACGCTAGGTAAGGGCTTGGATGACGACATTACCAATACCTTTACGGCGACCGAATCTGACGGTACCGAAACCAGCGACAGTGTAACTACTCATATCAAGAAGATTCCTGATAATTCTGGAGAGTTGGAGCTGACCAAGTCTGCGTTGCAAGATACCGCGCAAGTGGGTGATGCGGTTGAGTACGAGATCATCGTTGAGAACAACAATGAATCTTACTTTAAGAACGTGACTGTGGAAGACCGTTACCCAGGTGGTCTGAAATACATCGTGGATACATCAGAAGTTGTGCTAAGCGGCATTGATGGTGAGTTCGGTACGGAAGACGATCAGGTTATCTCTCAAGATCCATCAGATACGGGCAAGTTAATGTTCACATCGTTGAACTTTGATCCGGGCGAGAAGCTGCGTATTCGTTACTTATTGCGTGTCTCGGTAGGTGCCACTTTTGGTGATTACATCAACACCGCAGTAGCGAAGGTTGATGGCTCGGCTGTTTCTAATGAAGACACCGCCAAAGTGACCATTGAGCCGGACAAGGTGTTCGATACCTCATCGATCATCGGTAAAGTTTTTGAGGATCATAACAAAGATGGATTCCAAGCTGATGCAACCGCGTTTGATGTTGAGCTAACTGCGAACTTAGCAACACAAGGCTACATCGCTGATTCGACGCACATCATTCGTGATGGTCAAGACGTTGCTACTCAAGATGGTGCGATAACCACTGCACTTGAACAAGGTTTGGAGCTTGGTGACCTTTGGGGACATTCAGTGAACCGAACACTGCCAGAAACCAGCAAAGTGGTGATTCAATTTAAAACTCGCACACAGCAAAGCTTTGATTTCTACGTCACAACCGATGCGGGCTCTCGTATCGAGTTCGACGCACAAGGTCAGATTCAGTTTAAGCATGAATCGGACAAGAAAAAGGGACTGAGCGCGGAAAACCTCAACGTAACCAGAAACCTGTATCGCGATGGCGAGGATTACCTGTGGGAAATCGTTATCGAGAACAAAGGTATTTACGAAGATGGTATTCCGGGCGTTAAGTTGATGACGGTTGAGGGAATCGTTATTTACACAGACCAGTACGGTCGTTACCACGTGCCCGACCAATGGGTACTCAATAAGAAAGGTAAGAACTTCCTCGTGAAGTTGGACACTGATTCGCTCTCCACCTCCATGGAAGTGGTGAGCGAAAACCCAAAAGTGTTGCGAATTACCCCGAACAAGCTCACCAAGTTCAACTTTAGCGTTCATCGCAAAGACCAACAAAGTGAACAGAAGTAAGCCATTGGAACCGTAACTGGAAATTGTATGAAAGTATTTAGTAAGTCTCGTTTAGCGACGTGTGTGTTAACGGCCATTCCTGTGATGGCGGTAGCGAAAGACACAGGTAAGCTTGAAAAACTCGGTTCTGAGACGACTGGCATTGAAATCACCAAGCCGAACCAAGACCAAGACAGCTCGCGTATTTACTTAGAGCAAGGCGCTATTTGGGCAAGCCGTGACATCACTCGCTTTGACCCAGTATTAGATGTCAGTGTCAGCGATGAATTAGAAGTCGAACAAGGCACACTGCGTGACAGCGTCGGTTTCACCATTACCACCAACTACGGTTACTACATCAAAAAGTACCAGTTGGAAGTGTACCGAGTGGGTGACTTTGGTCTGTCTGAGCCCATCGCTGTGCTTGAAGGCGATAAACTGGCGAACGACTCTGACATCAATTGGGATGGTCAAACTGATGTTGATTATCAGTTTGAGGTCGGTGAGCAGCTGATGTTCCGCCTAAAAGCGTGGGACAAAGATGGCAACATGGATGTGACCACCGTTGGTGTGACTGACTTAGTCAAGCCGGACTCTGAAGTCGATATCGACCGAAACGATAACGACGATGAAGAGAGCAAAGATAAAAGCTACGGCCAAGCTAAGTTGATGCGTCACAACATCCCGACCAATGCGGGCTTAGCGAAATTTATCGGCACCGGCTTAAAGGGCGTAGATAAAGTCATCATCGGTGAAGATGAATTTGATGTCGAAGATGGCAACTTATACGCAGAGCAGTACTTACCTACAGACTCCTACATTTTCCCAACCAAGGTTGTGTTTGATAACGGTGATGAACGTCGTTACAAGCTGTACGTTCGTATTCCAGATACTTACTACGCACAAACCGGCTTGGCTGATCTTTATGTTGGTAAGAACAATGTGTCTGGTAATAGCGATGCATTAAGTGTCGATGACCAGTACCAAGATGACATCTATAACCAAGGTCGTTTAGCGTACTTTAGTCAGGGTAAATTTGGCGACAAACTTCGTGTAACGACTCACTTTGATACGCGAGAAAGTGAAATCAAAGACATGTTCAAACATCCGTTCGCCTCCGACGATTCGGATGTGTTCGATATCCTCGAAGACGACGATGAGCTTTATTACGGTAACTATGGTGACAGCTCAAACATCGAAAAAGTGGTCAACACCAAAGGCAAGGTTTACCTCAATGTTGAATACGATAAGTCTCAATACTTGTGGGGTAACTACAACACGGGTTTAACAGGCACCGAAAACAACGATTACAACCGCAGCCTCTATGGTTTCAAAGCTGATTATCGTACTCGCGATACTACACAATACGGTGAAGATCGTTTGAACGTGGTCGGTTTTACTGCCGAAGCAGACTCTTTGTATGCACACGATGAGTTCTTGGGTACAGGCGGCTCTCTGTACTTCCTTCGTCATGGTGAAGCGGTACCGGGAAGTGACAAAGTTTACGTCAAAGTAAAAGATGAATCTGGCCTAGTGCAGAATGAAATCCCACTTGAGCCGGGCGTCGACTATGACTTTGACCCGTACCAAGGTCGCATTATTTTGACCAAGCCACTCGATAACATTCTATCCGACAGCTTTGGCAGCGTGATTGAAAACGGCGATGATTACGAAAACTTTCTGGTTGTCGACTATGAGTACGTCCCACAAGGTTCAGATTCATTAGATGCGATGTCTTACGGTGGTCGTGCTAAAGGTTGGATCAACGATTACGTTGGTGTTGGCGTGACGTATGCGACTCAAGAAAAGGACAATCAAGATTACGAGTCTTATGGAACGGACTTAACGCTACGTGCCACTGAGGGGACCTACATTAAGGCTGAGTTTGCACATAGTGAAGGTAGGCAAACCGAGTCGAATTTCGTCTCTACTGATGGTGGTTTAACCTTTACGCCCATTGGCGACACGTTGGAAGACCGCGAGGGTGATAGTGTCCAAATCACCGCTGTCACCAGCCTTTATGACCTTGCCCCAACCATCTTTGGTGCCGTTGGTAATGACCTGAAACTTTGGTATCGAGACAAAGACGCGGGATACAGCTACGCGAGCAGCAGCGATGATTTAGAGCAAGAGGCATACGGTGCTGAACTTCGTTTACAAGCAACTGATCGCTTGGCGGTGCTATCTCGCTTCTCGACCAATGAAGAGCGCGATGTCGATGGTAATCTAGAAACAGATACTGAAACGATTGAGATTGAGACTCAAGTTAAAATCACCGAGCACATTAAGGTTTCGGCGGCAGGGCAACAAACTGAAGAGCTTAACCAAAACGACGAGCACAGTGATGCCACCTTAGCGGGTGTGCGTTTGGAATACATGTGGGACAGCGAGAACAGCGTTTACGTTAAAGGGCAAAAGACCGTCGATCAGTCGGATGACTATGATGAAAACGACAGCGCGTCGATTGGCGCTGAATTCCAAGTGTTGGAAGACTTGTCTCTTGGCGGCGAATACACCGATGGCGACCGAGGCCAAGTAGCAGAAGCGACTGTGACTTACGATGTAACCGATGACCACTCAACCTACGTAACTTATGTAGATGATAACTACGAAGGTCAAAACAACGTGATTGTTGGTCAGCGTGCAGACCTGACTAGCAGTGTCGATTTCTACCAAGAGAACCAGTTTGTTGATGAAAACGACGGTCATGGCCGTATCGACTCGTACGGCTTTGGTTACGACGTGACGGAAGATGTCGAGATGGGGATCGGTTATCAGCTTGGGGAAATTAAAGATGACGAGAACATCACCACAGAGCGTGAATCTATTAGCTTCAATGCTTCAATTGACCTAGATGACATCACCCTAAGCCACAAATTTGAATATCGAGTGGATAAGAGTGAAGACGACCCTGACATCGCTCAGCGAGAACTGCAACAAATCGTGACGACCAACCGTTACACGCATCACTTAACGGAAGAGTACACGCTATTTGGTAAGTACAACTACTCCATCACCGAAAGCGAAACCACGGGCGAAACCATGGCGCAATTTACCGAAGCCACTGGCGGCCTCGCGTATCGTCCGATCTACAACGATCGACTCAACTTACTGAGCCGCTACACGTATATTGCAGATTTCGATCAACTGGATCGCGATGTGGATTATCAAGACGAAACCAGTCAGATCATTGAAGTTGAGGCGATCTATTCGATTGACCAACACTGGGATGTCGGTACTAAGTACGCCCATAAAGACAAACAGCAAGCTTTTGAACGAGCATCTGGTTCGAATGAGCTGGTTAAAAGCGATATCGACCTATACGGATTAAGCGCTTCTTACCGTGTGATGAAAGAGTGGGATGTGACGGGTGAATACCACTGGAAAACAGACACACTCAACGATGAGCTAGAACACGGTGCGTTAGTTTCGGTGAACAAGCACATCGGCGAGAACTTCAAAATGGGGATTGGTTATAACTTCTCTGCGTTTGATAGTGACTTAACCAATGATGACGACTACGACGCATCCGGCGTGTTTATTAACTTAGTCGGTAAGATCTAAGCATGCCCCCAAGTGGGTTGAAAGTTAAGAGTTGAGAATTCAAAGTGACAGTAAAGAGTAAGATGAAAACAATTATTTTCCTAATAAGCGCAGTGATGAGTACTTTGCTGCTGTCCGGCTGTGCAACCGACACCTATGTGAGCCAGGAGAACCGAGACAAGTTCGCAGGCATCGATGTGTCTAAGTTTTTAATCAGCGAGTGTTTGGCGCCAGAGCGTGAGGTGCACATCGCCATCGCAGAGCATTTTGCGTTTGATAAATACCAATTACGCGACCTCGATAAGATCAACTTGGATACCTTTGTTAAAGAGATCAGAGGTCTCGAAGGGCGTATCACGATTGTCGGCCATACTGATTACAAAGGTTCTCTGGAATACAACGAACGTCTTTCACAGCGCCGTGCTAAATCGGTCGCAGATTATTTGAAAGGGCAACTAGACCCAACGCAATATGACTGGGAAGTGAAACATCTTGGTGAGACTCAACCTCTTCTGTTTGGTAAGACAGATAAAGACCGAGCGGAGAACCGCCGTGCATTTATTGTGTTTGAAGAAGCTCAGAAGTACGAAGAGATGCCTTTCTGTGAGCCACCAAAACCAGAACGTAAAGTTTATATGGCAATGACGCCACACTTCGATTTCGATAAGTCAGTACTCAAGCAAGAAGATCTAACTCAGTTAGATGACTTCACAACGAAGTTGAGCGGCCTGCAAGGCAGCATAATGGTGGCAGGGCACACCGACCAAGCGGGTTCACTTTCTTACAATGAAAAGCTGGCAGAGCGCCGCGCAGAAACGGTGGTTGAATACCTCAAAACCAAACTCGACCCTAAGCAGTTTATCTGGGAAGTGAAGTCATTTGGTAAGTTGCAGCCTGCGATTAATGAACGCTCTGAAAAAGCCGATGCATTAAACCGCCGCGCGTTCATTGTGTTCAAAGAATCTGATATTACCGCCGAACAGCAAGCTCTTTCTGGCAGTGAACAAGAGGCGTCGAGCAGCGAGAGTGAGTAGAAATTACTGAAGAATAACAAATAGATGCCTCTATAAAACGCAAAAAGCCCCTACGTTGGGGCTTTTTGTTGCTCGCTCTAGGGATTAAGTCGGGTCGAATATCTATTCAGATGGCAAATTTTTCTTTAACTCTAAAAGCATTCGGTAAGCACTTTCGCCAGACATTTCATATGGGTTAAATTGGACTGCGGAATGTCTCCCATCGACCAATCTCCAAATTCTCTGCTATCAATCTCTTTAAAATAAAGTATTGCGACGTGATTGTGTCTCTCGTCGTTAAGAATATGATTGTACGTGTGGTTAACGGCCTCTCTAGACCCTTCAATACATTGAAGAAAATACTTTTGATTATGGCTGAGGAGCCCCGTTAAATGGCTTTGCCGATTATGATCTCGCGAGATAGCGAGTATCTCCTCCAATGCTTTGGAATCACAACATTCGGAAAGCGTACTGACATAAATTAACCGAGTTAGGAACATAGGCATTATTTCGAATTTTTGTTCAAAGGGTATTAATAAATATAAGCCAAGTTCATGGAATTGCGAGTCATTGATTTAATTGTCACTCGGTGGCTTTTGGAAGAGAAGAGGATGGGGATGAAGTAGAAAAGGGCAGGTTGCAAGATACGCTAAAATGACTCGAATGTTGGCCATTCAATTATTTTAGCGACCTGCTTGTGAGCTCGTTAGTTGTTTAGAGTTGAAATCGATTCAACGTTAGAAGAGGAATCAAATCGAACGTTGACCAACACATTTTCACGTTCGAAAGTCACATCATCAAAGTCAGTCGTTGCGATCTTAAATCCATTTCTTGCGAATAAACTCGTCACCGTTGTTCGTTGTTTCTGTTCCATACCGCATGTCAGTAGTTCGTTCATCGTGATCTTCATTAGGTAACCGTGTGCATAGTGTAAGCGTACAGACTCTACATTATGAGATCAATTGCTTAATCGATAAGCTATATTGATATGTTCAATTGAGTGATTCAGGTATTTAAAAGCCGGATGGATAGTGGGCAAGGGAGTTATGCGACCTATGACAAGTGGAGCGTTATGTGACCACTGTTCAGCATTCCTTGAACACGAAGTTTGTCGCAAAAATCGCGTTGAAATAAGTGGTTACAAAGCAGGAGGAATTATGCCCGCCGTTTGGTATGTTTGGTCGGTTATTGGAACCATTATCGGCCTATATCTAACTTAACTAAAGTACACAGATTTATGATGAGTAGATTCCTTAATAAGCCTTCTTCATATTGAAATTTCACATGCAAGATGGTGTTGTTATAAGTGTTATTAATTGCATAAGCTTGATTTTAATATTAGTTTGATTTATAAAATAAGCACTCGTTCATTAACTTCATGATTATATTAGTTTTTACTAACCTTTAATAACATGGAGAAAGGCGATGAAAAAGAATCAAACACGCAACAGGTTAGCGAATTTAGTGCGACTTCGTAGGTCATACAAAGCATCAGATTTTCTGGTGAGCTCTAACGAACTCCGAGTTAAGAAAGATGTGTACAGCTTACGTAAAATCAAACAGTTAGAAATTCGCCAATTGGGTCTTAAAGAAAACGCAATCAATATTGTTTCGTTGGCTTTAGTTCTCTCGGCTGCGACTTGGGCATTTGTTCCTCAGTTCGGTTTACCGATGCTTGCACTGACCTTTATCTTGGCGTTTGTTACATGGCGAAGATATGAGTTGCGTGCAGAGTTTAAAGGAGCCGATGAAACTGGCGACCACTGGGTTTCCGTGGCGCGCGGTTGTACTCGAGAAGAGTTCAAAGTGTTGAAAAACGTTGAATTGGCTTTGCGCGATCAGGTGTCTTAATGGTTAGATCGGTTAAGGCTTGGGTCTTATAACCGTTAAGCTCCCATAATCAATAAAGCTCGTCATTGCATGGCGAGCTTTTTGTTTTCTGAAAAACACAGATAGTGCAGGTTACTTTGAGAGGCCAATGCTTATATGTGTAATGGGGATTGATATGAATCTTAAGTCACGGCATTTGTGATGCTCTTTGTGGTTTTGAATATAGGGAGAGGGTGGAAATGAATACACGAGTCAGTGAGAGTTCTTTTAAAAGGCTCATCCAGTTAGTTGGTTGTGTTTTGATTATAGTGTTGAGCAATAGTCGACTCTCCAATGCTCAAAGCATCGAGTTTCCTACTTGTGCGAAGAGTGAGGTTTTGAATACAGAGATCCATCTTTATGTTGATGAATCTGTATTAGCCGAATATTCCAAAGCATTTGTTGCCTCTAAAATAGCGACATGGGAAAGCTATTCGAATCTGGTGTTGAAAAACTCCTGCATTCCTATGACGCGAAAAGTCACCAAGGTGATTTATACGTCTGAAATCGACAGCCTTTGGTTTCAAGATTTGGGGGCAGCAGA
This sequence comes from Vibrio sp. ZF57, assembly GCF_001691235.1. Lineage (NCBI taxonomy): Bacteria > Pseudomonadati > Pseudomonadota > Gammaproteobacteria > Vibrionales > Vibrionaceae > Vibrio > Vibrio sp. ZF57. Next base: position 123,128 of record NZ_MAKD01000040.1, read on the forward strand.
GAGGTTATTAAAATTATCGATGGAAGAACCGATTCCAGAAACAACAGAAGACGGCGTCCCCATTTTTACTGGGATAGTATTTTCTAATTATAATTTTAGCTTTGAGTCTGATTATTGTGGTATGTCATCTTCGGTATCCTACTTTTTTTCTTTAGCGATAAACTGCCCTGATTACTTAATGGAGCATGAAATTGGCCATTTAAGTGGTGCTAATCATGACTATAAAACGTTATTGAAAGATTTTGATAGTATCGAAAGTTACATTTCTGGAACGTATCCAAGAGCTCCTCAATATTCCTTCGGTGCAATTTGTGCTGACAGAGGGACAGTGATGTCTTATGAGCGAGATGTTATACCTGCATATTCCAGCCCGGACATCAGAGTAGATGGCATAAAGTGCGGGGATAGCAAATACCACAACAATGCGAGAGTGCTTAGAGAGTTCGTACAAGCTTATTTAATCCCATGATTGCCTAGTTGGTAGCCTGTTGTTTTATCGAACGTTATAACGCGTTCAATTCAAAGTGTTTGTCCTGTGATCTTTAAATTTGGAACGAGCGTATTTCTCCCAGTTTATTAAGGAAGAGTATGTATGATGTTATCCAAAGAGAATGAATCAAGAATTATTGAAATGGCGTGGGAAGACAGAACGCCGTTTGAAGCAATAGAACAGCAATTTGGTTTGAATGAATCGCAAGTGATTCGTTTTATGCGTAGCCATCTCAAGCTTGGCAGTTTTAAGCTGTGGCGCTCACGTGTTTCTGGGCGCTCGACCAAGCATGTAAAACTGCGCAGTTCGGACGTTTCGAGAGGTTATTGTCCGACTCAGTACAAGCATCGTTAAAAGAGGGGATGCCCAGCAAGTATCCCAAATCAACACACAGATATGGGAAATGAAAGGAATGAAACAATTTTGCGCTCTACTTTTGGTGCTGCTTAGCTTCGGCATTAGTCATGTTCAAGCGAATGATACGCGACTTAAGCAAGCTTACGAAAATCACCAAAGCGACGTTCAGGTGCGCGGATCGGGTACGGTGTATCGAGTACTTCCTGATGATAATAAAGGCTCTCGACATCAGAAATTCATTTTGCGACTCGATAGCGGACAAACCTTGTTAGTCGCACATAATATTGACTTAGCGCCTCGTGTTCAGGGACTGGCAAAGGGCGATCGAGTTGAATTTTATGGTGAATATGAATGGAACAATAAAGGTGGCGTAATGCACTGGACGCACAAAGACCCTCGTAATCATCACACTCATGGTTGGTTGAAGCATAACGGGAAAGTATACGAGTAAACACCTCCGAGACTTTTCCCTTCAAGGCTATAAGATAAAAAGGAATTTTGATGTTTAAGCTGGAAACTGACAGGTTGATTCTTCGAGATATGAGTATCGAAGACGAGTGTGCCTTTGTTGCGATCTCTCAAGACGCAAAGTATCAGCGTTTCTATGATGAAAGTGATTGCGAACCTAACAAATATCGAGAGCTAACTCAGTTGTTTGTTGCACAGGCTTTGGAAGTACCACGCCAGTCCTATCAGCTAGCGGTTGAAAGCAAAGATTCGGGGAAGTTTATTGGAACCGTTTGTTTACGTCTTGAACGCGATAAACAAGCTTCAATGGGCTGTGCTTTATCGAGGCAAACTCAGGGAAAAGGGCTTTCTATAGAAGCATCTGAAGCCCTCGCTGATTTTGGTTTCTCAGAGTTAGGCATACACCGTATCTACGCCGAAACCATCAGCAAGAACTTGGCTGCGATTAAATTATGTAAGTCACTAGGAATGAAACAAGAAGCGTGTTTTAAAGATCATCGATTCTTCAAAGGTCAATGGTGGGATACAGTTGTGTTGGCGGTTCTACGTTCTGATTGGAAAAAGGCTTAGTGATGGAAAGTGGTATGCAGAAGCTAGATAGAGGGCTCGATCGAGAAGGGTTCATTCAAAATCTTTATTCGCCAAAGAACATTGCGCCTGAATTTCAAGAAGTGGTGTCAGCAGTCGTTGATTCGTTGCTAAGAGAACTTCCAAGTCAAGTTGATGGTATCTACTTGTATGGAAGCGTGCCTAGAGGAACGGCCATTGTTGGTCGCTCTGATTTGGATGTTTCTATCGTACTCGCTACGCCTGTTGGTCAGAGAGAAAAGGAAGTATTTAACCTACTTTCCGGCACCATACCCCAAACCTATCCGCAAGTGACCAAGCTTGATATCGATCCTGGCTTCCTGCGGGATGTTCTGCAACCCACGGAAAAGTATCACTGGCACTTTTGGATCAAGCATTGCTGCTGTTGTGTTTGGGGGAATGATTTATCTAATGAGTTCCCACTATACAAACCAAGCATTGAAATCGCTCAAGCTCTCAATGGTGACTTGTCTACTTTTCTTGAGCACATGCCCTCGAGTTTCAAAACAATGACTGATGCGGATATCGTTAAGGTAATTGGTAAAAAGTTAGTGCGAGCGGCGTATTATTTTGTGGCTGAGCAAGACGGCAGTTGGTACACCAATCTGAGCCAGTGCGCTGCAGTCGCCAAGCGCTATTACTCCAATCAAAGCGACGATATTGAGCTAGCTCATCAATACGCTCTCGGAAATTTGATATCTAAAACAGAAGCTTTTGAATTGTATGAAAGGCTGAGTAAAAAGCTTGTTGTAAATTAAGCATTAACACAAGCTAGAACAACAAACTTAACTACCTTTGTAACGGCTTTAGGAAAATTAGATGGATGTCCACGAGTGTGTTTCTTTTATCATGCTGAAGGAATCGCAGGTATTACTAGAAAAGCGTAGTGAGTCTAGGGAGACCGATCCCGGTTTAATCACTATACCTGGCGGCCATATTGAACACGGTGAAAACCAGGTTCAGGCGCTGTTTCGTGAACTTGATGAAGAGCTTAATGTTGTTCCGATTGATTACCAATACTTGTGTTCGCTTTACCATCCTACGAAGGAACTTCAGTTGATTCATTATTTTATCGTGAGTGACTGGAAAGGAGATATCACCGCTCAAGAGACTGATGATGTTAAGTGGTATTCACTAGGTTCAGCTCCTGTTGGTATAGCAGCCGATGGTATTGCTTTGAAAGAAGTAGAGCGCGTGGGTAGGTATCTTTAGTTTGGATTCGATAAGATGTTTTGGACGTTTTTTGAGGGCTCAAAAACGGTGAAACCCCGATGTTGGTAGCATCGGGGTTTCGAATTTCTAGATTTCTCGACTGGTAAGATCGATTATCTTTTCTATGCAGAAGGCTGGATTAATCCAATCTTATTCCTTGGTAGGGAATTAGATGCGGATGAAGTCCATGTGCTCAACTTTTGGCTTGAACGCGTGACGTTGAACGTCTTGTGGCTTAACCTTAACTTCTGCGCCGTCAATCAGTAGAGTGATTGCTTCGTAGAATTCAGGCTTGTCCATTTGGTTGATCACGTCAGCGTGAACAAGTTCGATAGCTACAGCTTCAGCTTCGCCACCGTAGATTACAGCTGGGAATTTACCAGCGTGACGTAGGCGGCGGCTCGCACCTTTACCTAGTTCAGTACGTACTACTGCTTCAAATTTCATAGTTTTACTCTCAAATTAGTAAAAATTAACTTCACACCTCAATGCGACCTTGAGTGTGTGGTAATGCTTAAACATAAAAGTTCATGCTTAAGCGAGCGCGGATACTAACATCACATTCCAATATGAGCAAGTCAGAAGCCCATCTCAAAGTGAATTTCCTTCGATAATGGGTTCGTTTGGAGATAAAACGTTCGCTAACGCTTGTTTAGCGCATTTTACTCCCTTTTACATCGCAATCCTTATCTATTTATATCACTGCTAAATCATCAAGTTAATGAACGGAAAATGAATGTTTGCCTAAGACTTGGTTAAGTCTTAGTTCGTTAATCTTAGTGTCAATTAAACAGCAGAATGAATAGGTGAAAATATGGAACCGGTAAGCATTGTCGTAATTACGCTAAACGAAGAGAAACGCATTAGCCGCTTAATGGAAGAGTTGAGCGTGCAAACCCACCAAGAGTTTGAAGTGATTGTTGTCGACTCGAACAGTGAAGATAACACCAGAGAAGTGGCGCAAGCTTATGAAAGTGCATTGCCAAAACTGACAGTCCACCATATGCAAGAACGCGGTGTTAGCCTTGGTCGAAACACCGGGGCTGCTTTGGCGCAATACAACAGAATCCTTTTCTTGGATGCCGACGTAAGCCTGCCTCGTAACTTCCTTGCGAAGGCGCTTTATGAGTTAGAAGAGAACAAGCTTGAAGTTGCTGGCGTATACATGAGTTCAAAAGGGCTGCAACTGGTTCATAAACTCGGTTATGGGCTGTTTAATGCGGGCTTATTTGCGACGCAGTTCTTTTTCCCAACCGCGATTGGCGCGTGTATTTTCTCAACCAAAAGAGCACATGAAGAGATCGGTGGTTTCGATGAAGAGATTGTCCTTTGTGAGGACTGTGATTATGTAAAACGTGCGAGCAAAACATGGCGATTTAGATTCCTAAATATGACCTTTGGCTTTGACCCACGTCGATTAGATCAAGATGGTGTTGTGAAGACGGGTTCAACTTACCTTAAAGCCAATGTAAGACGCTTCTTTAAAGGCGAAATGCGTAACAACGAAATGAACTACAAGTTTGGTCACTACAAAGAACAGTAAGCATTGAGGTTGTTATGTTTGATGGACTAGGGTTGTTTCTGGGAGCATTGGGTGATGCTCTCATTGGCCCAAACCTATTTGTACCGGGAGAGCCGTTCTTTATCGCAGCGGGCTTTCAACTGTATTCAGGTGCATGGATGGCGTTGGTTTTGGTGATGCTAGGTGGTTTGCTTGGTGATCAACTCAGTTATTTCATTGGTTATAAATACGGTGTTAAGGTGCAACGAAGGCTCATTAAGTTTCGCCCTAAAACCAAAAGATTAATTGCGCGCTGCCGCTATCTGGTTGCTCGCAAAGGCACATACATCATTCTTTTTGCTCGTTTATTAGGGCCTATCGCTTGGGTTGTGCCATTTATAGCTGGCTCGCATCGTGTACCGTGGCGTAATTTTAGTGTGTTGGCGTTTATCGGTTTGGCCCTTGGTGGAGGGCAGTTCATTGCTTGGGGCATGTTACTGGCGCACGGCGTTGAAAACTTCCCGTGGCTTAATAGCCTTAAGATATTTATCTCGGAGCATAATAGCTTGATCGTTGGTGTGTTCGCGGTATTAGTCTTCACCATTATCGGTTACCGAATGAAGTGGCGATGCTTAGTACTTAAGTCTAGTGCGCTGTTGTTGGCGTGGGTATTGTTTGCGAACTACGCTCACTTTTTCTGGAAAGCGGATGACTTTCAGAATCAACCAGAGACGGCTCAAATAAACAAAGTCGACTGGAACTCGGTTACCTATAAAGCGTTCCCCGGTAAATCTTCGTTCTACTCGGCGCAAGCGATCAACGTAATTTATGTTGGAGCAACCCCAAGAGACTTAATGAAGCAATTAGGCTGGATAGAGAATCAAACCTTCTCTCGAAATGAGATTGAATGGGTTGGTTATCTCGCATTGCTTAGAGAAAAAACGCCGCCAGTGTCTGATTTATATTGGCGAGACAAGCCGCAAGATATGGCTTTTCAATTGCCGGGTAACCTGATGAAGCGCAGCCATATTCGTTGGTGGCGTGCAGGTGTTGATATTAAAACTAACCAGCCTCAGTGGTTAGGCGCAATTAGCTATGATGATGGCCTTAAAGTCACGCCTTACTCAGGCATTGTGACCGTGCTTCATAACATTGACCCTAATGTTGATGAAGAGCGAGATCGGCTTGCTAATCAGATACGAACGTTACTACCAGACATCGAGTTAGACAAGTACCCATTAGCAACGGTGGAAGTGATCAATGACGATCATGACTATTACACTGATGGCCGGGTATTAACGATTGGAGCAACGACCCTTAGTGATAATTCACAAACTTTGGATGTTGCTGTGAACGATATATAGAGTTGTATATAAGGTCGATAGAATTAAGCCCTAGCATTACGTTAGGGCTTATTGTGTTTAACTTTTACTTAGCTTGTTCAGCCTTTACTTACTTTAAGCACCAGAGAAGCTTTTAAGCCGCCCATTGAGCTCTTGCTGAGCGTTAGGCTGCCTCGGTAACTGTGTGCCATTTCATTTACGATATTAAGCCCTAAGCCTGTTCCTGGTGTGGTTTCATCAAGTCGGACGCCACGTTTGGTCACTTGCTCAAGCTTCTCTTCAGGAATGCCTTGGCCATCATCTTCAATCACCAACTCTATATTGCCATCGTCGAGTTCATTTGCATGGACGCGAATAATGCTGCCAGCCCACTTGTAACTGTTCTCGAGTAGGTTGCCGACCATTTCATCAAGGTCGGTTTTTTCTACCGCCACTTCAATCTCAGAGTCTAGCTCGTTAATTATGGTGACTTCGTTGGCTGCGTAGACTTTATCAAACGCCATTGAGATAGCTTCAACACGCTCACAAGGTGAAGACTTCACCGAAAGAATGTTCATTGCACCTGCCATACGAGCGCGGCCAAGGTGATAATCAATTTGGCTTTGAATCTGATGAATGGGCTGTTGCAGCAGTGCCTTGTCATCCTCTGGAAGTCGCTCTATCTCATTTTTTAGAACTGAAAGCGGTGTTTTCAACGCATGAGATAAGTTACCCGCGTGGTTACGAGCTCGTTCTAATAACTCTTGATAGTGAAAGAGCAGGGCATTGAGGTCAGAGACTAATGGAGAAACCTCTTTCGGGTAGTTATCGCTTAACCCTTGTTGCTCGCCGTTTCTTAGCATTACCAGTTCGCGTTGCATCTTGCTGAGCGGTAATAACGACCAACTGACTTGAATACCGATCAACATCAGCACGCCAACAAACAGCAACATTAGGATCAACCAGACTTGACCAGTAAGCTCTGTCAGTGTGGATTCTAATGGATCTTCATCAATACCAATGGTGATCGTGACAGGGTCGCTCAGTTCAGGCAGGTAGATATCTTGCTCGATGTAAATCAGCTTTTCTTTCTCTGGCCCTTTGACTGATGTGTGAATCGGTGAACGCTTGATGGTGAGGTCTTTATCCCATAGCGAGCGAGATCGAATGATCTGCTCTTGGGTAGCGGCGCGCCAATAAATACCACTGTAGGGCTGGTTGAACCTAGGATCAGACAGACGCTCTGCCATGATCAGGTTACCACTGTCATTGGTTTCGATATTGGCGGTTAACTCATCCATGGTTAAGCCAAGCTGCTGCTTCATGTCATCGACGAGGTAGTCGTTAACCAGTTTCGGAATCCCAACACCAGCCGCTAATATCATCGCACCTAGCCAAAAAGCCGCAGCAAGGAGCAAGCGGCTTTTTAAACTGATGTTTTTAAGTGTTCGTTTCTTTAGATTCATGCATTTCCAACCTGCCTTTGCTCATCGTAACTTATCGTATTGCGATGATCAGAACAGGCTGTCCACTTAATTAATGGTTGCTCTTGGCGTGATTGACGACTGAGCTATTCAGCATTCAGTTGGTAGCCAAGGCCACGAACGGTTTTGATGATCTTTGGTGCGATTTTCTTACGAATACGACCGATGAACACTTCAACCGTGTTTGAGTCTCGGTCGAAGTCTTGCTTGTAGATATGCTCAACCAACTCAGTGCGCGAGATAACCTTGTTTTGGTTATGCATGAAGTACGCGACAACTTTATATTCCAGCGCCGTGAGGCTAACTGCTTGACCTTGCCACAACACTTTAGAACTGCGTGTGTCTAGGCTTAGATCACCGATTTGAAGTATCGGAGCAGCACTGCCTGATGCTCGGCGCAGTTGAGCTCGGATACGGGCAATCAGCTCGACCATCTCAAATGGCTTAGTTAGGTAGTCATCAGCACCGGCGTTCAAGCCCTCAACACGTTGAGTTAGCGTGTCACGAGCACTTAAGATAATCACTGGCGTGTTGATGTTTTCGTCTCGAATGCCTTTTAATACCGTTAGGCCGTCAAGCTTAGGTAAACCTAAATCGAGGACAATCGCGTCCCATTCTTCTGACGTTGCACGGTAGAGTGCGTCGATACCATCTTGAGAGAGCTCTGGAACCCAGTCGGCCCCCTCAAGTGTTTCAATAATTTGTTGGCCCAAACGAGGCTCATCTTCAACGACTAAAATTTTCATAATTGTTCTTCTAATTTCTTCTAATGACTGTTCGTCGTGCTTAGCTCTTCGTCGTACGTAACTAGTCGCCGTGTTTAATTGCGTCTTTAAAGTTGCGGCCTTTGATCATAAGCATTTCTAACGTCTCAGCGTTGTATTCGACTTTGATGATGTTGTTTTGGTAATTGATTTTTAGTTCATACACCCAAATGTCGTCATCTTCTTCTAGTTCTACTTTAATGATTCTGCCATGAAGATCGTTTTCAACCGCCGCATACATTTCTGAGAAAGGGCGAATGTAGCCTTCTCGTACGGCTTCATAGACTTCGTCTTGATCTTCTTCAAATTCGATGCTGGTTCCTGCTTTGTGAACGTCCTGCACTAATTCATGACCATTATGATGTGAGTCAGCCCATGCACCAGCAGAAACAAATAAGCCTAAGCTTATAGAAAACAAAGAAATCATAGCTTTACTAAACATAGCGAATCCTAGAGAAGGTTGATAGCGTTCAGTATAAAAAAGTAATTCTGAACAGAAAGTGAACCTGATTAATAATGAGAATTTGATACCGAAAAACTTAACGTTTAAATGGCGCGGGTTTTAATACATAACACTAACTGCCGAGTGTTAAGAACGTAAGACTTACCTTTATTCTTATCCTTAACGCTGCTGTAGTTCGTCTTCGAATATCTTGTCTCTCATTTTCCAAAAGCGTCCGACTTTACGTGCAATCACGAATTGAGGTGGGCGGAATCTATGTTGGTGAGCAACCACTTTCGTCGGTGAGGCTTCTTCAAAAGGGCGATGTCTGTCTGCAAGGTGAGGGCGAACAAACTGGTCTTTGAAGTTTTGCTTCTGCTTTTTGGTGGTTAATGACCAAAACTCATGCACTTGCGCTTGGTTTTCCCCGCGATAGGTGACTTTAAGTTGTGATTTACCTTTGTCGTCTTTAAGCACGTTGAGATCCATTTCTAAACATTCAAATACCAATGCATCTTTTAGGTTCAGTGCTTCTTTTAGTTTTTTGTCTGGGTCAACTAAGGTGGCATCGCACTCATGGCAAATGCGCGCGGCAATGTCGTTGTCCGCACCACATTCACCGCAATATTTCGCTCGGAAACGATAGTTGCAGTGTTCGCGTTCGCCTGTGTCTTCATCGGTAAAGTAGCCTTGGCATTTACGACCAAAGTGCTCAAGCAAGAAGCCATTGCTGTCTAGCTTACCCCAAAAGTTGTTATTGAAGCCGCACGCCGGGCAAGGAATGGTGATGATTTCACTGTCTGAATCGGGTTTAGGGTCGCCAACCTCGGGTTGGTAAAGGTCGTAACTGTTGCCCGCATAGTCGAGCACCAAACACTCTTTCTTACCCGGCGATAGGCGTAAGCCACGGCCAACGATTTGTTGATACAAACTGATGGATTCTGTCGGGCGCAAAATCGCGATTAAATCGACGTGTGGCGCATCAAAACCTGTGGTTAATACCGATACGTTAACCAAGAACTTGATTTTACGTTCTTTGAAGTCGCTGATTATTTGGTCACGCTCGAGCGTCGGCGTATCGCCAATCACAATTGAAGCTTCACCTTCTGGTAATAAGCCGAGGATCTCTTGCGCGTGTCGAACGGTCGCAGCGAATACCATGATGCCTAGTTTATCTTGGGCTAGGTGAATAATCTGATCGACAATCTGTGGGGTCGCTCGTTTCGATTGCTCGATCACCATGTCGAGTTCTGCTTCTTTGTAGCGACCAGTGCTCGCGGGCTTTAACTGCGAAAAGTCATAGCTCAACACGGGTGCATCAATCATGCGTGCAGGAGTTAAGAAACCTTCATCGAGCAGGTAACGAATCGGCAGCTCAAAGATACAGTCGCGGAAGAAACGTGGCTCATCTGAACGCACTTGACCGCGAGTGTGGTATTGATAAATCCAACCCATCCCAAGACGATATGGGGTCGCTGTTAATCCAAGCACCTTGATGCCCGAATTATTCTCGCGTAAGTGAGTGATGACTTTCTGATAACTACTGGTCTTTTCATCGGGAACACGGTGGCATTCGTCGATAACCAACAGCGAAAATTGGTTAGAGAATGAATCGAGATTTCGCACCACAGATTGCACCGAAGCAAACACGACTTGTTGGTCGGTCTCTTTGCGTCCTAAACCCGCAGAGAAAATCGAGCCTTTCAGCCCGTAACCTTCATACTTTTCATGGTTCTGTTCAACCAACTCTTTTACGTGAGCAAGCACCAACACTCGACCTTTCGCAAGCCTTGCTAACTCTGCAATCACAAGGCTTTTTCCTGCACCTGTCGGAAGCACGAGCACTGCCGGAGTTTGGTGTTTTCTGAAGTAATGAATCACTGATTTTACAGAATCAGCTTGGTACGGGCGGAGTGTATACATATCGCGTCTTGTAAGAAGGAAAACAAATAGTGTGAAATAGCTCAACTAATTGAGCAAAGGTGACTATAATACCCGACTTAGATTAGTTGAGGTATTCATGCGTTTAGATAAATTTCTGTGCGATGCATTAGGCGTCACTCGAAGAGAAGCAACACACTTATTAAAATCCAAGGCAGTGACAGTAAATGATGTCATTCAAAAAAGCGGCTCACTCAAGGTAACTGAAGAGTGCGTTGTGGAATGGCAAGGCAATGAACTGAATGTTCACGGCCCACGTTACATCATGCTTTATAAGCCAGAAGGCTTTGTTTGTTCGCATGAAGATGGCGCAAATCGTATCGCGTTTGAATTACTTGATGAAATCAAAATGGACAAGCTGCACTTTGCTGGCCGTCTAGATATTGATACAACAGGTCTTGTATTGATTACCGACGATGGTAAGTGGTCTCACCGTATCACTTCGCCAAAGCACAAGTGCGAGAAGACGTACCGTGTTTGGTTGGTTGAACCTGTTGAAGACGATTACGTTGAAAAATTCAAAGAGGGCATCCAGCTTAAGAGCGAAGATGGCCTAACACTTCCTGCACACCTAGAAGTTCGTGCAGAGCGTGAAGTATTGCTAACGATTCACGAAGGCAAATACCACCAAGTTAAACGTATGTTTGCTGCTCTTGGTAACAAGGTAGAAGCACTACACCGTGAACGTATTGGCGAAATTGAGATGGACGAATCTTTAGAGTTAGGTGAATACCGTTACCTAACGCAAGAAGAAGTCGATTCAATCTGGAAGTAGTCCTTAGCTAGAAGTTGCTCTTAACAAGAAATTGTTCTTAACAAGAGACCACTTTTGCTGGAAATAGCCCTTTCGTTGTAAAGCCGACCATGGATAGCGTCGGCTGATGATGTTGACTGGTACTAGGAAAGTCTCAGCCAATCTTTGACTCGCGTACTCACGCTAGTCCCTAGCTCTATCAGTTGAACATTCGGAGAACCATGCAAACATCGACCTCACAGAGCCAAAGCTCCCAACTAGAAACACCTCAATTAGGCTTAGTGCTGTTTTTGATTCTAGGTGCGATTGGTGCACTTACTCCGCTAGCCATTGATATGTATCTGCCAGCGATGCCGACCATTGCTAAAGATCTTGGTGTGACGGCGGGTGAGGTACAAATCACGCTAACAGCCTATACCGCAGGTTTCGCGCTGGGGCAGTTGCTGCATGGCCCGTTGGCGGATAGCTATGGTCGCAAGCCTGTACTGCTTATTGGTGTGTTCTTGTTTGCTATCGCTTCTATGGTGAGTGCGACAACTCATGGCATTGAAGCGCTGACTTACATCCGTACCGCTCAAGGTTTTGCTGGTGCTGCGGCGGCCGTTATCATCCAAGCGGTGGTAAGAGATATGTTCGATCGTGAAGATTTCGCAAGAACCATGTCTTTCGTTACTTTGGTGATGACAGTTGCGCCATTGGTTGCTCCGATGATTGGCGGTTACTTAGCGTTGTGGTTCGGTTGGCGTTCAATTTTCTGGGTTCTGGCTATTTTTGCGGTGATCGTGATTCTGGCGGTATCGATGAAGATCCCAGAAACGCTTCCTGCAGAAAACCGACAACCATTGCGCTTTAAAACAACGATTCGTAACTATGCTCGACTGTGTAAGAACCCAACGGCGATGGGCCTGATTTTCTCTGGTGCATTCTCATTTTCAGGGATGTTTGCGTTCTTAACGGCAGGTTCATTCGTTTACATCGATATCTATGGCGTTCGCCCTGATCTGTTTGGCTACCTGTTCGGCTTGAATATTGTTGCTATGATCTTGATGACGAGCATCAACGGTCGAATCGTTAAGAAAGTGGGCTCTCACGCTATGCTCAGAGTCGGTTTAACCATTCAACTGTTTGCGGGCTTAGGTCTGTTAGTCGGTTGGATGTTAGATATCGGTTTGTGGGGTATTGTGCCATGCGTGATGCTGTTTATCGGCACACTGTCTACCATTGGTAGTAACTCAATGGCACTGCTTTTAAGCGGATACCCGAATATGGCCGGCACAGCTTCTTCGCTTGCAGGCACATTAAGATTTGGTACTGGTTCTGTAGTGGGGGCAATTGTTGCTATGCTACCAAGTGACACTGCAGGGCCAATGGCTATGATGATGGCAGCATGTGCAATACTGTCAGCATTACTATATTGGACATTAGGAAAGAAGGCATAATGTCAAAATACTATATTGAAATTCAGAAGTTAGTGAACGATGCGCTGGGCGAGCTGTATGCTCTGCATAAGTCTGGTAAAGCGATCGACGCACCTATCGCGAACAACCTTTATCTTGTTCGTTGGGTAACAAAAGCGATTAAATCTCAAGCTTATGATCGCGTGATTGTGCCTGACTTAGTTCGCTGGCAGAAACAGGGTCGCTCAAAAGGCAACAACTCTGATTTAACTTTTACCTTTAAACGTATTTCTGCGTTTTACGGACGTTTTTTCCCTGAAGGCGAAGAGCCTAAAACGCTAAAAGACAGTGATGTTGAAGCGTTCATGGACAAAATGTACGAGATGGGTTGGAGCGTATCGAGTGAAGACGAGCTAACGACTGGCGGCAAGATTCAATTCTTCACCGATGGCGAGCACTCTTTTGCTTTATGCGGTAAACAGTGTGACGACTCTTTCGACGGGGAGTTGATGGTTAAGCCAATGAACTGGTTTGTTCGTGGCAACCATGCTGAGTTCATCCAAGCGGCGATGGAAGCGGGCTTCATGCTTCACAAAGTAACGGACTATAAGTCTGCGGTGAAGTATCACGGTGAATACATCGTTTACCCTGCTAACCAAGGCAACCAACTGGCTGAGATCCCAATTAGCGTTATCGGCTAATAGCGGATTCGAGATGAGAGATACGAAGAGCGGAATTATCCGCTCTTTTTTGTCTCTCATAGCGCGTGTCGCTAATTTGCTGTTAAGTCTTTTCGCATCCCGTTACCCGAATCTCGCATCTGCTTTTAATCCTGTTCTTTAGCCTGCTTCTCAATTGCCTTCACCATGCCTTTAAAAATAAACAGGTGGGCTGGCATCATAGCAAACCAATACAGTAACCCTAGAAAGCCTTTAGGGTGCCACCACGCTGAAATGTTCAGCTCGCGAGAGTCACCGTGGTCAGAGACGGTAATCTCGAGTCGCCCTAAACCGGGGCCTTTCATACCGAAAAGCAGGGATAAAAACTGATTCTCTTCACAGCGAATGACCTTCCATGAATCGATTTTGTCACCGACTTTTAGGTTGGGCCCTTCTGGCATTTGTCGAACCGGTACACCGCCACCGAAAAGAACATCCAACCATTCGCGTGTGCGCCATAAAGTGTTAGCAAAGAAGTAACCTTGCTTCGGGCTTCCGATTTGCTGAGCAACATGCCAAAGCGATTCCAATGAAGCGCTTGAGGTGATACTTGCGCCTGTTTTCTTCGGGTAATAGCCATACCCAGCTTGCCAGCGTTTGAATGCGGTTTTATCAAAGCCCCATACATTGCTTTTGACAAAGTTTCCTTCAGCGTGAATGGCTTGTTCAACCATATTTTCGAACGAGATAAGCTTCTGAGGGTACTTTTCTCTAATGATGGTCGAACTGGCGATGAAGTCGTGCTTTAAGCCTGCAAGCAGTGCTCTACCTATGTTAGACGGTACAGAAGTCACCACACCTAACCAATATGAAGCAATCTTTGGTGTCAGTAGCGATGTCGCCCATAGTTTGAGTGGACGATCGGCGGTTTTAGCAATATGAGCAAATTGGTTTCGGTAAGAGACAATATCCGGCCCGCCAACCTCAAAGGTTTGGCTTTCGCTAGGCGTGTCTTGTGCGAGTTTTAGTAAATAGTGGTTCAGGTTCTGCAAAGCAATCGGGTTGGCTTTAGAGTCAACCCATTTTGGCGCAATCATAATCGGCAAGTTGTACACGAAATCTCGCATGATCTCGAATGCCGCAGATCCTGGGCCAATGATCACGCCAGCTTGAAGTTCGGTAACGGGTACAGGCCCTTTACGAAGCAATTCGCCGGTTTTCTTTCTCGCTTGAAGGTGCTCTGAATCACCAGTCTGAGGCTGTAAAGAACTCAGGTAGATGACGTGTTGATTCTTTGGCCCAAGAGCAGAAACAAAGTTACGGGCTAAGTTCAGCTCATAATCGATAAAGTCGTGGCCTTCCGCCATGCCATGGACGAGAAAGAAGATAAGATCAAAGTCGGGGACTAAGGCTTGTGTCGCAGCTTGATCGGCCAGATCAAGATACTCAAGCGATAAGCTTTCGTGAGGCTCGGTCCGTGCCTTTAAATAGTCGATATGCCTTGCTGCTGCCGTGACTTGATAGCCTTGCTCAAGCAGGAGAGGGAGGAGTTGCGAACCAACATATCCAGAAGCGCCTAAAACCAGTACTTTCTTCATTGTTACTCCATTTATATCTGTGGTTAAAAACCGAACATTGATATAATAGCGCGATATTTATCTTTATTCATCAATACGTTCCGTTTAGGTATCTCTCTATGTTGCTCTCTTCAATTATTCATCACACACGAGGTGATTTTGTTCGCAGGCTTATTGCGATTGCACTGCCCATCACCTTGCAGAGCATTATGTTTTCAAGCCGAGGCTTGGTGGATGTATTGATGTTGGGCCAACTTGGCGAAGCAGACATCGCAGCTGTGGGGGTGGCGAGCCGAGCGATGTTCGTGACGACCATTATGCTGGTGGGTGTTACCACGGGCGGTGCTCTTCTTACTGCTCAATATTGGGGCGCGGGTAACAGACAAGGTGTGAGAGAAAGCACTGCGCTGACGTGGCTGGTGTCGACACTGTTTGCTTTACTGACTATCGCGTTTTTCGTTTCATTTCCTGGACAAATCATGGGCGTGACGACCGACTCTCAAGAGGTCATCAACTTAGGCGTTGAATACATCGTAATTACGTCATTTAGCATGCTAGCGGTATCGTGTGTCAGCAGTATGGCTGTGGGTTTGAGAGCGATGCACAAACCCGGGCTAAGTACATTTTTCAGCGGTATCGGCATCCTGTCTAACGTGTTCTTAAACTGGGTGCTGATCTTCGGTAACTTAGGCTTTCCTGCGCTTGGAATCAAAGGTGCGGCGATTGCGACGGTACTGAGTGGCGCGATTGAAGTCGCGACTTTGTTTGGTTATCTCTATTTCTCTAAGCATTTATTAGCATTTAAGTTTTGCGATATTAAAGCGGCAGCTTCGATTGATAAGGTGGTTCGCTTCTTGAAGCTGTCTCTGCCGACCACGTTTAACTTCTTAGCATGGGCGGGTGGTTTGTTTGCTTACCACGCAATCATGGGGCAATCAGGTGTACAAGGTTTGGCGGCACTGTCAGTAATGACGCCGGTTGAGTCTATCTCGTTGAGTCTATTGATTGGCATGTCGAATGCAGCTTCTGTTTTGGTCGGGAATCAACTTGGCGCAAAGAATAATGAAGCGGTTTACTATCAAGCTCTCGGCCTAACCATTTTGTGTTTCTTGACCAGTATTGTTGTGGCGGTCTTCCTTTATTTTGTGCAAGTACCAATACTTAATGCGTTCAGCGCGTTGACTGAAGAAACCAGAGCGCTCTCAGAGAAGTTTATTCTCATTTTAAGTGTCGGAATTGTTATCCGTTCTATCCCAATGACAGTGATTGTAGGTGTATTGAGAGCGGGTGGTGATGTTAAGTTCTGCCTCTATCAAGACTTAATCGCTCAGTGGGTGATTGGCATTCCATTGGCCGCGATCGCTGCTATTTATTTCAAGTTCCCGCCTGAATGGGTGTATTTACTGTTTCTTACCGAAGAAGTCATAAAGTGGGGCGGTTCGCTCTATCGAATGAAAACAAGAAAATGGATTAAGAACTTAATAGGAAGTTGAAGTGAGGCGCATCAATCTAATGACTTTCTCGTTGGCGTGTGATCTATCTTTCAAAATACTTCCTCATAACAGGGAATTAGTGTAGATTCTCCTTCCAAATTCTAACTAATGTGAGCTGTTTAATGTTAAAGCTGTCAGACCTATGTAAAGGCTATGTCGACGGGGGGGAGTTCCACCCTGTTTTGCAAGGTGCTGAGTTAACATTAAACCAAGGCGATCAACTCGCATTAATGGGAGAAAGCGGTTCAGGGAAAAGTACATTATTGAATCTTATCGCGGGTTTAGACCTAGCAGACTCAGGTGAAATTGCTTTTCCTCATTTCAACATGCACGCCTCCACTGAACGTGATCGTACTGCTTATCGCCGAAATAATATTGGCCATATCTTCCAGCAATTCAACTTACTGCCAACGCTTAATATTGCCGATAACATTCGCTTTTGCCGTCAATTAAAGGGTTTACCAGAAGATAAAGGACTCTGGAGACAAATTCTTTCTGCTTTAGACCTTATGCCTTTACTGGGGCGTTATCCTGAAGAGGCGTCTGGTGGCCAACAACAACGTGCGGCAATTGCTCGTGCTTTGTATATGGAACCTAAAATTTTGTTGGCCGATGAACCAACAGGAAGCTTAGATGAACGTAATGCGGAAGCGGTAATGCGTTTGCTTACTTCTTTGGCTCGTCAGTTAGAGTGTACCTTGTTATTGGTGACGCACAGTGAAAAAGTAGCGCTCCATATGGATGGTCGTATCCGTCTACAAGGAGGGCAACTGCATGTCATGGCCCGTAGTTAAGGCACTACTCGGTCACTATCGACGTTACCCACTTCAGATTATTTTGGTATGGCTTGGTTTAACCCTTGGCGTATCACTTTTGGTTGGTGTTACTGCCATCAACCAACACGCCAAGCAAAGCTATGCGCATGGCGAGAAACTTTTTTCGAATCCTCTTCCTTATCGTATTCGACCAAAACACAACGCTAATAAAATCCCGCAAGGTTTTTATATCCAACTTCGCCGTGAAGGTTTTCAACAGTGTTCTCCTCTTGATCACCATCGTATCACTGATGAAAATGGCGCAAACTTCATGGTTGTCGGTATAGATCCTGTTTCTATGCTTCAGCTACAACCTGGTATAGCGTTAAAAGATCTCACCGCTTTGAATCTCATGAAGCCACCATATCCAATCCTTGTCAGTGATGATCTTGCTGAACACATGGAATGGCACAACGGCGATTACATCCCTTTGATGGATGGTTCTGAACTTGGTCCTGTGGTTGTTGATCAAAATAATATGATTAATGGTACAAGGTTGATTGCGGATATCTCCTTGCTCCGAATGCTTAAACGCAGTGCTGGGCTTTCAGTGATTGCTTGTTCAGACATGCCCACTGAGAAGTTTGAACGTCTTAAAAATATGTTACCTAATGGTTTGACGATCTCTCGTAGCTCTAAGGCAGAGCTTGAGTCGCTGACCAGTGCGTTCCACTTAAACCTAAAAGCGATGGGTATGCTGTCGTTTGTGGTTGGTTTATTTATTTTCTATCAAGCGATGTCGTTGTCATTTATTCAGCGCCAACCGTTAGTCGGAATCTTAAGACAAACAGGTGTATCGGGCTGGCAATTGGCTAAAGCGCTTTGCTTAGAATTGTTGATATTGGTCGTACTGAGCTGGATCTGCGGTAATTTATTCGGTGTCATGTTAGCCAACCAATTGTTACCAGCGGTATCTTCAAGCTTAGGCGACTTATACGACGCCAACGTTGGCTTAACGATCGACTGGAATTGGCAATGGAGCGGCTACAGCTTATTGATGGCGTTACTTGGTGCGTTTTTAGCGTGCGCTTGGCCATTGGTGCGCTTGCTTAGATCACAACCGATTCGTTTGACCTCTCGCTTATCTTTGATGCGCTTTGCGGGTACGGAGTTTACTTGGCAAGCATTGATTGGCTGTGGTTTCTTGGTTGCCGCTGTCGCCGTGTATCAAGCCCCTCAGACTCAAGAGACGGGTTTTGCGATTATCGCGCTAATGCTGATCAGTGTGGCGCTATTTACCCCGTTTTTGATGTGGAAGTTATTTAACAGCCTCTCTTATTCGTTGCGCTGGGTTCGTGCTCGCTGGTTCTTTGCTGATGCAGCCTCCAGTATGAGTTACCGTGGCGTGGCGACGATGGCCTTTATGTTGGCCTTAACAGCCAATATTGGTGTAGAAACCATGGTCGGTAGCTTTAGAGATACCACTGATAAATGGCTAACACAGCGTTTGGCAGCCGATCTTTATATCTACCCAACCAACAATGCCGCTGCTCGTATGAGTAATTGGTTATCTGACCAACCTGAAGTGGATTCGGTTTGGTGGCGTTGGGAGAAAGATGTTGCGTCTCCAGTCGGTAGTATTCAGGTGGTCAGTACAGGCCCTTCTGAAGGCGAACTAGAAGCGCTGACGATCAAATTAGGTATTCCGAATTACTGGTATCACTTACATCACTCTAAAGGTGTGTTGATCAGTGAATCGATGTCTCTCAAGCTGGGGATTCGCCCTGGCGACTACATCGACCTCTATGACAGTCTCGGCTCTGGTTGGCAGGTTGTCGGTGTCTATTACGATTACGGTAACCCTTACCATCAAGTCATGATGTCGCATCGAAATTGGCTGTATGGGTTTGCAGGGCGGGGAAATGTCGGCCTTGGCGTAATACTCAAAGACGATGTGAATTCACTAGGGCTTCGCAACCGATTAGAAAGTGTATTCAGGCTTGGTTCTGAGCGTGTTTTCGATAATAACAATATTCACAGTCAAGCGATGCGGGTGTTTGATAGAACGTTCGCGATTGCAGATACACTAGGCAATATCACCTTGGTTATCGCCGTCTTCGGTATCTTCTTCGCGACGGTTGCGGGTGAAGTATCTCGCCAAAGGCATATTTCCTTGCAGCGCTGTTTGGGTGTCTCGGCGAAAGAACTGATCCTGACAGGTAGTTTGCAGCTGTTTGTGTTCGGGCTTATTTCCTCCTTAATTGCGATTCCGCTCGGATTAGCGCTAGCGAGCCTAATTGTTGATATCGTGATAAAGCAGTCTTTTGGGTGGTCACTTGAGTTACAAGTGATTCCTTGGGACTATTTGCAGACATTTGCATGGGCCATGGCAGCATTGATGCTAGCTGGTGCTTTACCAGTGATGAGAATGATTCGGAACACTCCGATGAAGTCACTGAGGGATGCGCTTTAGTATGTTTTTACGGAATACTTCAACTAAGTTAAGACAACGAATTCTGTCTTCTCTGCTATTAATCAGTTTCTTCGGCATCTTTTTAAGTGTTTGGGGTTATTACTCCTATTTCATCGATCCTGGTGAAAAGGACGTGAATGAAGTTAACTCAATATTGGTTAATGAACACTTCAATGTGTTCGAACCTGTTTTGCCAGACCGTAATGTTTCGCTACCACAAGATTTTAAGTTCCACCCAGAGTTTCAGCACGAGTGGTGGCATTACTTTGCATCTTTGAAAGGTGATGATGGTAAAGACTATTCGGTCCAGTGGAGCTTTTTCCGTATCGCAACGGACGAACGTGAAACACCAGGGTGGCAAAGCCCTCAAGTCTATATCTCAAATGTAGTGGTCTCTTCTAAGTCCAAAGTATGGAAAGAACAGCGCATGGCTCGTGGCGGCATTGGCCAAGCGGGAATGACTAATCGTCCATTCAGGCTTTGGATTGATAACTGGAACTGGCGTGCACTCGGCAACACCCCATTCCCAGGACGCCTTCAAGTGCAAACAGACACGTTTGGACTTGAACTCGACACCATTGCAAAAGGGCCCTATGTGTTCAACGGCGATAACGGTTATCAGAAAAAGCACGACTTATTACCTGTCGCGTCTTATAACTTCAGCGCTCCATTTTTATCGTTGAGTGGTGTGTTGAACCTAGACGGCGTTACCAAGGAAGTGGAAGGAACTGCGTGGGTACATAAAGAGTGGGGCAGTGGCTTACTTGGAGTGGGCCAACAAGGTTGGGATTGGTTTGTATTTAACCTCGATGACGGCACAGCGCTGAGCATTAACCGCTATCGTCATAACCAACAGTTGCCTTACATATTCGGGACATTAGCAACGCGCTCAGGCAAAGTTTACCAATTAACGGAATCCGACATTTCCATTCAACCATTGCAAAATACAACGTTGATGAATGGAAGACGGATGCCTTTGCAGTGGATCATTAACGTCCCTAAGCATGATATCAACCTCACAACGCGTATTATACGCAGGGATATGTGGCTTCCATTTGTCATACCATATTGGGAAGGGCCGATTAAGGCGAGCGGGAGTCATGAAGCGACAGGCTTTATGCAGTTAACTGGCTACTAAAAAACACCTAAGGCTATAATTTGATAGCCTTTTTTATGCCTGCGCCTTTTAGCGTCCCCCAATGAATTGTGCATACAGGTTCGATGATCTCATCTATACTTAATTCATGGTGCATAACAACATTATGGTATATACGACGTATTGTTTAGTATTTGTAGGAAAAACCGAAGTTAAACATCCGAAGAAGTGATTATCTATCAATTAAACTTGGATATAAACTCGTGGTTATTCTTTGTTATTCGTTTATTTAAATAATAAATATAAGGGCGAAATCATGACCGACGTCATCCGTGACTTCTTTAAAATGGAATCTGCTGGCGGCATCATACTAGTCATCGCTGCGGCGATCGCAATGTTTGTAGCAAACTCACCACTGAACGAAATGTACCAAGGTGTACTTCACAGTTACGTTCTTGGTATGTCTGTGTCTCACTGGATTAACGATGGCTTAATGGCTGTCTTCTTCCTTCTAATCGGCTTAGAAGTTAAGCGCGAACTTTTAGAAGGCGCATTAAAGTCTAAAGAGACAGCAATCTTCCCAGCTATCGCAGCTGTGGGTGGTATGTTAGCTCCTGCACTTATTTACGTGCTATTTAACTCAAGTAACCCTGAAGCGCTTCAAGGTTGGGCTATCCCAGCAGCGACTGATATCGCATTCGCATTGGGTATCATGGCTCTTCTTGGTAACCGTGTACCGGTAAGCTTGAAGGTATTCCTGCTAGCACTGGCAATTATCGATGACCTAGGTGTTGTTGTTATCATTGCTCTGTTCTACTCAGGCGACCTATCAACACTTGCACTTACAGTTGGCTTCATCGCGACTGGTGTGTTGTTCATGCTAAACAACAAGCATGTAACTAAGCTGAGTGTGTATCTCATTGTTGGTGCAATTCTGTGGTTTGCAGTATTGAAGTCTGGTGTTCATGCAACGCTGGCTGGTGTAGTGATTGGTTTTGCTATCCCACTGAAAGGCAATAAAGGTGAACATTCTCCGCTGAAGCATCTAGAACATGCTCTGCACCCATACGTCGCTTTTGCAATCTTGCCAGTCTTTGCTTTTGCAAACGCAGGTATTTCATTGGAAGGTATCTCAATCTCAAGCCTAACAGGTATGCTACCGCTTGGTATCGCTATGGGTCTATTGATTGGTAAGCCTCTTGGTATCTTTGCATTCAGCTGGGGTGCGGTGAAATTGGGTGTTGCTAAGCTCCCTGAAGGTGTGAACTTTATGAACATCTTCGCAGTATCTGTCCTGTGTGGTATTGGTTTTACAATGTCTATCTTTATTTCATCACTAGCATTTGGCCCAACGAATGTAGAGTTTGACACACTAGCTCGACTAGGCATCCTGATGGGATCTACAACAGCTGCAATTCTAGGTTACTTCCTGCTAAGCGTTTCTTTACCGAAAACAGCAAAGCAACAAGAAGTAAAACTATAATCAGCGGTAGGCTCGTTTAACGGCGAGCCTATTCACTGATTAACAAGCTAACTTCTGAGTAGCAAGACGAGTCACAGAATCATCCTCCCCGATTCATGTGACAGCAAAGAACAAAAAAGCCGTGATAGGGTTTCCTATCTCGGCTTTATTGATCCTAACTGCTAGTATTTTTAGTTTGGTTAGTTATTGATGATCTAAAACTCCTAGATTCAACTCATTATTTTGATCGGCATGAATTGCGGATCGTTTTGGATGACCAGAGTGACAGTGTCATGTTATTTTTCTAGCGTGGTAAATATGGTCCACTCCTCGACGATCTGCTCATTCAGCCCGACAACCGTTGCTGTTACTCGACGGTTCAGTGCATGAGAAGTAGCATCGTTGCCATCGCTCTCTAAGCGGTTTTCACCGTAACCGACAACTCTTACTCGGCTCGGGTCTATACCATTCGACAATAATTCATCTTCAACGTGGTGAGCGCGCTTCTTTGATAACTCTAAGTTGTATTCACTCGCGCCGACTTTACTGGCGTAACCTTGAATTTCTATCGATGCACTTTGGTAGGTTTCTAAGAACTCAGCCATGGTAGTGATTTGATCTGAGAAGATAGGGTTAACTTCATAAGAGTCATTGGCGAAAAGGATGTTCAGCTGTCTGATTTCTTCTGAGCGTATAGTCTCGCCACAACCTTCATTATCAACTAATGACGCTCTAGGTGTACTTGGGCAGGTATCTCGTGCATTGACCACCCCATCATTATCATCGTCTTGCAGGTCTGAAATTTGCTCCGCTTCTGGCGTTTCTATATAGGGCTCTTCATTTTGGCTAGAGCATGCACATAGCGTTATCGTTAATGCGGAAAGCAATAAGTAAGGTATTTTCATCATTAATACTCCACGGCCGTTGTCCACTCGTCTGGAATGTCGACCAGTAGAGCGTTCAATAGAGAGCCTGTCGCGTTCATTACACGGTATTTAGCGTACTGTTCAGAGTAATGCGCATCTAAGTAATCTTTACGGGCTTCAAACAATTCGTTTTCAGTGTTAAGCAGGTCAAGGAGTGTACGTTTGCCGATTCGATATTGTTTCTCATAAGCGATAACGGTTTCTGACGCCGAATCCACGTGATCAGATAAGAAGTTCTTTTGTTGCAACGTCAGATCCAATGCACTCCAAGATAGGCGAAGGCCTTCTTCCACTTGTCGATAAGCACGATCTCTTAGATCCTTCGCTTTATTAAGTTGGTAAGCTGCAGCTTCTGAATTAGCACTATCGGTACCACCGTTGTAGAGGTTGTATCGCATTCTTAACATTGCCAACGTCTCTTGGCTCGAACCTTCATCGCCTCCCGCATCATCGCGCCATGATTGAGATGCCTCGATAGAGAACGTCGGGTAGTTAACCCCTTTTGATTGTTTGTACTGGAAGTGCGCTGAATCGACATCTGCAGTCGCGACTTTGATGACTGGGTGTTGGTCCAGAGCATCAACAAGCGCGTCTGATAATGACAGAGGAATCATAGAAATATCGGCTCTTGGGTAGACTAAGCCAAGCGGTTCTTGACCCACTATTCTTCTAAATTGGGTGTGGGTATCAATTAGGTTGTTCTGTGCGGCTAATAAGTTGCCGTGAGCTTTTGCAATCCTTGCTTCTACCTGAGATACATCTGCGGTTGAGCCTATGCCTGAGACTGCACGCTTTTTGATGTCTTTATAGATTTTCTTGTGGATAGCGAGGTTACTTTCCGAAAGGGCTAAAACTTCAGTTGCTTTGACTGCGTCTAAGTAGATCTGTGTGACCTCTAGCGCTTTGTCTTCGGCATCCGCGAGCAATTGCAAACGAACCGATTCTGCTTCTGCGGCAGTACGATCAATATCATTGAGAGTCGACGAACCATCCCACAACAACTGAGTGAGGGATATGGTGGCTTCCTTTCGTGTGAGATCGGTATCAGGACCGTTGTTTGGCACAGGGTTTATGCCTTCATAGCCAATACCAGCATCAAGATCGATACTCGGCCTATAAGCACCACCTGC
Source organism: Vibrio sp. ZF57 (assembly GCF_001691235.1). Lineage (NCBI taxonomy): Bacteria > Pseudomonadati > Pseudomonadota > Gammaproteobacteria > Vibrionales > Vibrionaceae > Vibrio > Vibrio sp. ZF57. Next base: position 147,419 of record NZ_MAKD01000040.1, read on the forward strand.
GGCATCGTTTCGTTTTTGTACACTCACAAACTCATTAAAAATACTTTTTATCTCAGGATTGGTAGCCAAGGTAATGGCAACAGCCTGTTCTAAAGTCTGAGCAGAGAGTGGGGTTGCAATAGCTAAGCAACAGATGATGGGTAATTTAAACAGTCTCAAAGTAGGTCTCCTTCTACTTTTAAAAGCTCCCTCCTCCTCCCAACTAGCGTTTAACTACTTAATTGAGAAGGGTATTAAACGAAGCTTAGGACATCTGCTAGAAATTGCTAAGTTTGTTGGCTTTATTTCGAATGTAAGTCTCTATCGCTATTGATTAATTTACCAGTTGTGACAGGTGGCAAGCTTCGAGTAGATGTGTTGAAAATAAATGCAAGGCTAGAATTCGGCTTGGGCAGAGATTGGTAAACGTTGGTTAGGAGGTTGTTTGAAATACGTATCTCAGTGATAGCAATGTGCCAAGCGTGGTAGTTCGATTTTTAGTAAAAAATGACAATATAAAAAGAATCGATCGCGCTGTTTAGTTTGTAGTTGTAGCTGTGAAGAAGGGTAAGTAAGGTTTCACCCTAAACAACAAACAAAAAAAAGGTTCATCGCGGATTAGCGGGAACTAAAAACAAAAACGGTAGTAA
>NZ_MAKD01000041.1:0-81504 GCF_001691235.1 Vibrio sp. ZF57
TGAACTTAATAAGTTCAGCGCCTTTTTTAATGTCACTTTCTCAACATCGTTAAAACTATCGAGACATGTACAAAATGTATAAACAGTCAGGCTTGAAATAGTGTTATCTCAAAGGAACAAGCCCTACTTCATTTCACCATAGCGTTCTAGATACAGAACCGTTGCAGCGGTACGGGAAGGCACTTGCAGCTTTTTCAACAAGCTTTTCATATGTACCTTAACTGTCGATTCAGAAATAAACAGGTGATCGGCGATCTGCTTATTACGGTAACCTTTCGCGACTTCTTGAAGGATCTGCATTTCACGTTCAGTCAGTTGTTCGAAGATATCATTGCGGCTTCCAGCATCATTTAGGTAACGAGCAACCACACTGCTGTAAGCCTTGTCACCGCTGTGTGCTTGCTTAAGCAGTTCAATTAACTCATCGGGTTCAGTGTCTTTCAACAAGTAGCCATCAGCGCCTGCTTTTACAATCGCTTCAATGTCTGCAGGGCTATCAGAAACCGTTAGAATAACAATGTTTGCGCTAGAACCGTCAGTGCGAAGTGCTTTCAAGGTATCTAAACCAGACATGCCCTTCATATTGAGATCCAAAAGGATCAAATCAGGTTCTTCTTCATGAGCAAGAGCAACCGCTTCAGTGCCGTTACTTGCTTCTGCAATCACTTCGAATTCGTCTTCAAAGCTCAGTAATTGGCTTATACCTCTGCGCATCAATGGATGATCATCAACCAGCATTACTTTACAAATCGTCAACTTTAACTTCCTTCAAACTTTTATATTTCAATATGACTGTACAGCCTTCACCTTGCGCCGCTTCAATCGTCAAGTCGCCATTCAGTCTTGCCGCACGCTCCTGCATAATGCTCATCCCGTAGTGGTTCACCTTGGAACTACTTGAGTCAAAGCCATCTCCATTATCTTTTATCACGACTAATACTTCACCGTCCTCATCGATACAGCATACATCTATCAAGTCGGCATTGGCGTGTTTTATTGCATTTATTGTTGCTTCACGAATCAATTGAAGCAAGTGAACCTGACTATGCGCATCAAGCTCGATCGATGAGAGATTATTAGTGAGGTTAATCTTCGCATCGGTTCTCTCGCTGAGCGCCTCAAGCATGGTACTTAAGGCGTCTCCAAAGTTGCCCTCTTTAATGGTCAACCTAAATGTGGTGAGTAGCTCTCTTAACTGGGTATAAGCGTCGGCTAAGCCGTTTCCGATCTCAGACGCGATTTGTTCAGATTGCTCTCGGTGCTGTTGCTCTGGCAGTTTGCCAATCACACGCTTTAATAGTGTAACTTGAATTTTCAAGTACGACAGTGATTGAGCCAATGAATCGTGGAGTTCACGTGCAATCGTGGCACGCTCTTCCATGATAATAAGCTGTTCAGCTTTCTTTTGAGCACGATTGTAGTAGATCGCTCTCGATAGCAGTTGAATGAAGCTTTCGATCAGAGCTTTAGTTGAGTGCCCGTGGTGATATGAACAGTATAAATAGCCGAGAATAAGTTCGTTATCGTCGAGTTTCATCTCAAACTTTTCGTAGTCTAAATTCGAATCGTAACCTTCATCCATAATCAATGAACGGCCTGAGTTATCGACAATCTCGAGCCTCAGTGATCCAATCCCTTCCAAGCTCACGAGATGCTGCAAGATAGCTCGGAAGTTTTCAGGAGCAATACGCGTCACCGTGAGCTCTTGTGACGAGTTATAAAGTGCCTGCAGCGACTGGTTCGCATTTTGCAGCTCAATCGTCTTTGCATCCACCACATCTTCAAGGTTTCGATAAAGCACGCCCAAATCTTTGGCCATCGAGTTAAATGTCTTAGTCAGAATGCCCAGTTCATTGTTGTTAGTGACATTTAATTCCACCTCAAAGTCACTGTTTTTGATCCGCTGACTGGCTCCAACGAGCGCGTGGAGTGGCTTAACAACTTGTTTACGTACAAAGTGAACAACAAAAAGAGATATGACCAGAATCCCACCAAGGCCGATACCACCAGCCCACGCTAACTTTATTAACTTGTCTTCAGAGAACTCTTGCAGCTTATAAACGAAGCCATCGATTTCAGCCACGAAGTTTTCAACCAACACGAGATAGTGATCGCGCTCTTCGCTATTCAAGACCTGTTTTAGCTCATGCCAACGGCCGATAATTAAATAGTAATCTTCTGTGATGTCTGTCGGAACATTCCAACTGACCAAATTAGTCATGGATGGAGAGTAAAGAGAACTTTCGAATTCACGAATATGAGATTCATAATCGACAGATTCTATTTGAATATCATGGGCTAAACGGTAGCTTTGCATTCGCATTGAACCGGCCACGTTAACCGCTTCCGCATCATTCAAACTTGAAGCCAAAGTAAAGATGGCAAAGCCAGTCGTAGCAACCGACAACAGCAGTATAGAGAGCAAAGATTTTGCTATCGTACTTGTTACAGATGAAACCGGTTTTATAAGCAAAAGTGCCTTCCTATTGATAAATGACTTGCCAGCGATATCGTATTGTCACACATCAAAAATCATAGCTCCATTCAATATGTGATCACTCGCTCCGTAATTTATTGATCTAAGACAATATATGCCCCCAATTAGCCCTTAGGGGGTATTTATACAATTGTTTCTAAAACTACACTACTTGTGAGGACTCATTACAAGATATTAATAGAATAATGACCTACAATTACAACATCTTAGTAACATCTATAGGTATCTAGTGGTAGATCTATCAAAACGCCGTCTTTTTTCAAGACGAAAAGTTGACTCAAGCCAGATTCGTTTGCCTTGGATTGACAGCCTAGAAAGCTTTACAGATGACTGTACTCGCTGCGGTAAATGCATCGAGAGTTGTGAGACTAAGATAATCATTGTAGGCGATGGTGGTTTTCCCACTGTAGATTTCTCTATTGATGAGTGTACGTTCTGCTATCAATGTGCAGATGTTTGTCCCGAACCCATTTTTAAGCCAAAGCAAGGAGAGCCTTGGCAAGCAAAAGCACAAATCTCTGATAAGTGTTTAGCGCAACAAAATGTTGAATGCCGAAGCTGTGGTGACATGTGTGAACCTATGGCCATTCAATTTGAACTTAGAGCAGGCAGTGTTGCTCTACCAAAAATCGAGTTAGATGAGTGTAGCGGTTGTGGGGCCTGCGTAGCAATTTGCCCTACTTCGGCTATTCTTGTGAGTAATGCATAAAACAAAAATAACGAGAGCAATTTATGGCACTAAATGAAGTGCATATATCAAGTTTAGTCGTGCATGTGAGCCCAGAGCATCTAGACGAGATCAAAGCACAAATCGAGCAATTCGATAATGCAGAGATTTACGGCAGCAGCCCTGAAGGCAAAATCATCGTGGTCCTAGAAACCGAGAACCAAGGTTTTGTAACGGACACCATCGAAGAAATTAATAATATTACGAACGTTTTAGGGACAGCTTTGGTTTATCACCAAATCGAGACTGGACTGGACGAAACGGATTTAGAAACTGGAAGCAACAATTCTCAACTTGAGGGTGAAGTATGAAAATGACAAGACGTGCGTTTGTGAAAGCAAACGCAGCTGCATCAGCGGCAGCCGTTGCAGGTGTAACTCTACCGGCAACAGCAACCAACCTGATTGCTAGCTCTGATCAAACAAAAATCACGTGGGATAAAGCGCCTTGTCGTTTTTGTGGTACGGGCTGTTCAGTACTAGTAGGTACTCAAAACGGTAAAGTGGTTGCGACTCAAGGCGATCCAGAAGCTCCTGTAAACAAAGGCCTTAACTGTATCAAAGGCTACTTCCTTTCAAAAATCATGTACGGCAAAGACCGTCTAGAACAACCTCTTCTTCGTATGAAAGATGGTGAGTTCCATAAAGATGGTGATTTCGCACCCGTATCTTGGGACAAAGCGTTCGACGTGATGGCTGAGAAATGGAAAGCTTCACTGAAGAAGAACGGTCCAACAGGTGTTGGTATGTTCGGTTCAGGCCAATGGACAGTAATGGAAGGCTACGCAGCCGTTAAGATGATGAAAGCGGGTTTCCGTTCAAACAACATAGATCCAAACGCTCGTCACTGTATGGCTTCTGCTGTAGTAGGCTTCATGCGCACTTTCGGTATTGATGAGCCAATGGGTTGTTACGATGACTTTGAACACGCAGACGCATTCGTACTGTGGGGTTCAAACATGGCAGAAATGCACCCAGTACTATGGACTCGTATTACAGACCGTCGTCTAAGCCACCCACACGTTAAAGTAAACGTACTGTCTACTTACTACCACCGTTCTTTCGAGCTTGCAGACACGGGTTACATCTTCAACCCTCAGTCTGACCTTGCGATCGCAAACTTCATCGCAAACTACATCATCCAAAACGATGCGGTTAACTGGGACTTCGTGAACAAGCACACGAACTTCAAGCAAGCAACGACAGACATCGGTTACGGTCTGCGTGACGATGATCCACTACAGAAAGCAGCCGCAAACCCTAACTCAGGCGAAATGACTGCTATCTCTTTCGAAGACTACAAAGCGTCTGTTGCTGAATACACAGTTGAGAAAGCGTCTGAAATGTCAGGTGTATCTCAAGAAGACCTTATCAAGCTGGCTAAGCAATATGCCGATCCAAACATCAAAGTAATGTCACTTTGGACTATGGGTATGAACCAACATACTCGTGGCGTATGGATGAACAGCCTTGTGTACAACATCCACCTTCTTACAGGTAAGATTTCTACTCCAGGTAACAGCCCATTCTCACTAACTGGCCAACCGTCAGCGTGTGGTACAGCGCGTGAAGTTGGTACATTCGCTCACCGTTTACCTGCCGATATGGTGGTTGCTAACCCTAAACACCGTAAAATTGCAGAAGATATCTGGAAACTTCCAGAAGGCACCATTCCACCGGTACCCGGCGCTCACGCTGTTCTTCAAGACCGTATGTTGAAAGACGGTAAAATCAACGCTTACTGGGTAATGTGTAACAACAACATGCAAGCGGGTCCAAACATCAACACTGAACGTCTGCCAGGTTACCGTAACCCAGATAACTTCATTGTATGTTCTGACCCGTACCCAACGGCAACAGCTCAAGCGGCTGACCTCATCCTTCCAACAGCAATGTGGATTGAGAAAGAAGGCGCTTACGGTAACGCAGAGCGTCGTACACAAGCATGGTACCAACAAGTGAAAACTGTAGGTGAAGCTAAGTCTGACCTATGGCAAATCATGGAATTCTCTAAGCGCTTCACTATTGAAGAAGTTTGGGGTGAAGAACTGGTTGCGAAAATGCCTGAGTACCGTGGCAAAACCATGTACGACGTGCTTTACAAAAACGGCAACGTTGATGCATTCCCACTGTCTGAAGCTCAAGAGCTTAACGACGATGCACAAGCTCAAGGTTTCTACGTTCAAAAAGGTCTATTCGAAGAATACGCAGCCTTTGGTCGCGGCCACGGTCACGATTTAGCACCATACGATCGCTACCACCAAGTTCGTGGTCTACGTTGGCCTGTTGTTGACGGTAAAGAGACACTATGGCGCTTTAAAGAAGGTTCAGATCCATATGCTAAGAAAGGTTCTGATTGGGACTTCTACGGCAAACCAGATGGTAAAGCACTGATCATCAATGCACCATACGAAGCGCCACCTGAAGTACCAAACGATGAATACGATATGTGGCTATGTACAGGTCGTGTTCTTGAGCACTGGCACACAGGTACTATGACTCGTCGTGTACCAGAACTTTACAAAGCAGTACCGGATGCACTTTGTTACATCCACCCTGCTGATGCTAAAGCTCGTGGTCTTCGCCGTGGTGATGAAGTTCTTATCGAAAACAAACGTGGTGAAGTACGCGTTCGTGTTGAAACTCGTGGTCGTAACCGTCCACCACAAGGCTTGGTATTCGTACCATTCTTTGATGCAAGAATTCTGATCAACAAGTTGATCTTGGATGCAACGGATCCTCTGTCTAAACAGACGGATTACAAGAAGTGTCCAGTTAAGATCACTAAGGTCGCTTAAGGACAATATGTTCTTACCACTTAGCTCGTAGATCTGACGTTTTTAATATTGCGACTGCTTTTTTCGTTACTTTTTGAAAGAAGTAGTCCACTCAAAGAATTAGCCTTTAGGCGGAGAAATTAACCATGAAAAAACTGATTACTGCCCTACTATCAGCTGGTCTTTTGCTAGCTGGTGCAGTTCAAGCTGAAGCTGAACTGGATAACCCAGGCGGCATTGGTGGCGTAGAATCTCTACGTGGTGCAAGTGAACTTGAAGCAACTCGCGCAGCAGATGACTTCAAAAAGTTCCCTCGTGACCAAGTACTTGAGAGTGACTACGTATACCAACCACCTCTAGTACCTCATACTATTCGTAGCTATGAAGTTTCTCTTAACGCTAACAAGTGTCTTTCTTGCCACAGCTGGAAAAACGCAAAAGAAATGGGTGCTACTAAAGTGAGTGTAACTCACTACATGAACCGTGAAGATGCGGTACTTGCAGACGTATCACCTCGTCGTTACTTCTGTCTACAGTGTCACGTACCTCAAGCTAATGCTAAGCCACTAGTTGAGAACGAGTTCAAACCTGTAGATTCACTGCGTTAATCGTAGCCGGACTGTAAGAGAGGCTATATATGATAAAATTACTTAAAGCGTTTTGGAAAAGACTTGCGACACCAAGCAAAGCAGCCGTAGGCGTTGTTTTGTTCTTGGGTTTCTCGGGTGGTCTTTTGTTCTGGGGTGCATTCAACACGGGTATGGAGGCAACCAACACGGAAGAATTCTGTTCTGGCTGTCACGCACCTATCGTTGCTGAAATCCAAGAGACAATTCACTACTCTAACCGTTCTGGTGTTCGTGCTATCTGTTCAGACTGTCACGTTCCTCATGAATGGACAGATAAAATTGTTCGTAAGGTTCAAGCATCTAAAGAGCTATACGCACACTTTATTGCGAAAACCATCAATACTGAAGAAAAGTTCAAAGCACGTCGTGCTCACCTAGCGGAACGCGAATGGGCTCGATTGAAGAAGAACGATTCACTTGAGTGTCGTAACTGTCACCAGTTCGATTACATGGACTTCTCAGAGCAGAGCCCCCGTAGTGCGAAACAACACTCGACTGCGCTAGCTTCTGGTGATAAAACGTGTGTAGACTGTCACAAAGGTATTGCACACAAACTACCAGACATGCACGGCGTTGAAGGCTGGCAATAAGGAGCGATTGAATGAGTACTTTAGAAAGCGTAATTTGGCACATCCTAGGTTACAGCGCTATGCCAGTTATCATTCTTGGTGGCTTTGCAGGTGTTGCAGCCGTATCTCTTTGGATTTTATCTATGGGTAAAGACAAAGAAATCGATTAACAATCGAGATTCCATCAACTTCTACCAGATAATTCTGATATGAGTTGATACGAAAAAGCCACTGATTTCAGTGGCTTTTTTATTATCTGACGTTGTGTATCTTTATAATTGAATGTGACTTAACGCCCTAAGCTTCGTTTTCTGGCGCTTCTTTCTCTGCGGTCTCTTTATCAACCTGCTCTTGATCGACAATCGGCAGCACCTGTTTTACATAGTTGCCTGGCGCTTTGCCAATCACAGGATTAAGCTCTGAGCCTTGATTGAAAGGTTCGATTTTTTCGTCAGTTTCAAAACCTTGTAGCCACTGATTCCAGTGTGTCCACCAAGACCCCTCATTATGAGTCGCATTAGTTAGCCACTCATCCGCCGAGTCGTCTAGGTTGTCATTCAGCCAGAACCCGTACTTCTTCTTATCTGGATGGTTAACAATACCCGCGATATGACCAGATTCACCAAGCACGAACGTCTTGTTGCCACCGGTATTCAAGGCACCACGGTAAGTCCCCTGCCAAAGCGCGATATGATCTTCTTTCGCTGAAATGAAGTAGCTTGGTATTTTTATCTTATTGAGATCAATCCAGACACCGCCTACTTTCACGCCTTTGTCTTGAACAAGTTTATTCTCAAGGTAAAGCTCACGCAGCAAGAAATTATGGCATTTAGCTGCAACGTTAGTGCTGTCACTGTTCCAGTACAACAGATCAAACTCCATTGGGCTGCTGCCTTTTAGGTAGTTATCAATGTAGTAGTTCCAGTACAGGCTGTTTTCACGAAGCAAACTGAATGTCACGCTTAATGAACGACCATCCATGAATCCTTTAGCATCGTTCTGTTTCTCAATGGCGTTAATGATCGTTTCATTGATATATGCGCCAACCTCTCCCGGCTGAGAGAAGTCTAATAGAGTCGTAAAAAAGGTCGCAGTTTTAATGCGTTTCTTCATTCTTTTAGCAGCATAGTAAGCGACCGTTGAAGCGAGAACAGTACCACCAATGCAGTAACCTGCAGCATTGATTTGCTCTTTACCCGTGATATCTTCAATTGCCGTCACGGCTTTCGCTACGCCTTCCGTGACATAGTCACCGAACTCTAAGTCTTTTTGCGCTTCACCTGGGTTGCGCCAAGACATCATGAAGACGCTGTGCCCTTGCTCAAGCAACCAACGAACCATTGAGTTCTTTTCACGAAGGTCGAGAATGTAGTACTTATTGATGAATGGAGGAACGATCAACAAAGGCGTGGCGTTCACCTGAGGTGTTTTTGGGTAGTATTGAATAAGCTCGAACAGATCATTTTGAAAAACGACATCACCTTCCGTGTTCGCAACATCAACACCTAATCGGAAGGCATTATTGTTGGTCATACGGATCTTGAGGATATCCGCGCTCGCTTCAACGTCAGCTTGTAGCTGCTCTAGCCCATCTAGCAAGTTCTCACCATTGCGCTCAAGCGTTAGCTTCATCAACTCTGGGTTAGTCGCAATGAAGTTACTAGGAGAAAGAGCATTGATAGCCTGACGTGAAAAGAACGCCACACGTTCCTTGGTTTTCTCGTCTATGCCTTCGATTGAATTAATGGTGTCTATATAGCTTTTGCTGAATAACAAATAAGACTGCTTGATAAAGCTGTAAAACGGGTCATTTTTCCACGCTTCATCAATAAAGCGTTTATCACTGCGCTCTTCAGTAATGACGCTTTCGGTATTACCCATCAGTGCGGCATTTTGCCAAATCTTAAGTTGCTGTTCCCACCACTGGGATTGTAACTGAAGGAGAACGGCGGGTTGGTTAGCGGCTTGCTCGAAGATTTTTGACGCATCATCAAAATTCAACTCTTGCATCGCTTGATTTAGGGGAGATTGCGCGGCTTCCTTGTTTTGTTCAAAGTTTTCCCACCATTGCTGGTTTGTTTGTTGAAGTTTAACAAGGTAGTCCGAAAAGAAGTGTTGAAACATAACATGACTCCAATAATCGGAAAATCGCCACCTAGCCTCACAGTAAACACTGTGCTGACTCGATGGCGATTTTATTTATGCAGGTGTAACTGTTTTCAAGTTTTCAGTTGTTAGTGTTTCAACATCTTCTTTGAACTCTTTTGCAGCAGCTTGCATTTTTGAGCTATCACTCATCATCTGTTGAGACAATTGAGTTAGCGCTGCTAGTTGCTGGCTGTTGAACGCCGTTAGGCTAGTCACGTCTTTGATTTCAGTCACTGCTTTCATTTGCGCAAGACCCATGTTCGTGTAAGTCTGCATTGCATTCATTTGCAGTTCTGTCATCGTTTGGACGTTCTTTGCAACCAACTTGTTGAACTTTAAGTACGGTTCAAATTGCTTTTCAGTTTGGTCAGTAATTGTTTTGAAAATATCCGTGTACATAAGTAACTCCTGATGAATACATAGTTTAATAAATTTGTGTCACTATCGTTTCAGCCAACGCTCATCGATTAACTCGCGATGCTTTGAAAAGCTGATCCGATATTTAAGCTTGCTACCGATATATCAGGCTCTAACCTTCAATACCTTTTAGCAAAACAGCGGTTCCCATTCCCCCACCCACACAGAGTGAAGCAACGCCATAAGTCGTTTTCTGTTCAAGCATTTCATGGATGAGTGAAACAATAATTCGATTGCCTGAAGCACCTAAAGGATGGCCAAGCGCGATTGCACCACCATTCACATTGACCTTTGGCTTGAACTCATCAAGCGGTAAGTCATGCTGCTCTGACAATTGGTACATTACGCCAAGAGCTTGTGCTGCAAACGCTTCATTCAATTCAAACAAATCTACTTCTTCTAGAGTGAGATTCGCCTTATCAAGCGTTTTAGAAACGGCTTCTACTGGGCCTAAACCCATAATCTTTGGATCTAATCCAGACTGTGCGTAGCTCGTTAGCTCTACCAGTGGTGTCAGTCCGTATTTCGCTACTGCACTCTCTGAGGCTAAGATGATTGCACTCGCGCCATCATTGATGCCCGAAGCGTTACCTGCCGTAACAGACCCTTCACGGTCAAAAGCTGGACGAAGCTTTTGCAGACCTTCGAATGTCGCGTCTGACTTCGGATACTCATCGGTATCAAAAGTGACGGTTTGTCTGCGCTGCTTAACTTCTACAGGCACGATTTGCTCGTTAAACTTACCCGCCTCAATCGCAGCAACGGCTTTTTGTTGGCTTTCTAAGGCATAGTTATCTTGAGCTAGGCGCGAAATATTCAACGTGTTCGCGATATTTTCAGCGGTCATGCCCATGTGGTAGTGATTAAACGCATCGGTTAAGCCATCACCAACCAGTAAGTCTTTCATTGAGATGTCACCCATTTTGTGACCATTACGAACGCTCGCTGGTACCACAAAAGGAATTTGTGACATCACTTCAACGCCAGCAGCAATAACCACTTCAGCATCTTGTGCTTTGATGTGCGCCGCTGCGTCCATCACTGATTTCATTCCGCTGCCGCAAATCATGTTCACGCCGTATGCTGGTGTTTCCTCAGGAAGCCCTGCATAGATGGAAGCCTGACGAGCAACCCCCATGCCTTGACCTGCCGAAATCACGTTGCCGACGATTACTTCATCAATCGCATCTAACGAAAGATCGGCAGACTCAAGTGCACCTTTGATCGCAACGCCAGCCAGTTCACCCGCAGATACGTTTTTTAGCGACCCGGTAAATGCACCAATAGGAGTGCGCTTAGCCGCAACAATAAATACTTTTTCCATCATTCCAACCCCTTCAGTTTCGCCAATTACTGCATGTACAAGCCGCCATTCACAGACAATGTTTCGCCTGTAATGTACGCGCCAGATTCACTCGCTAAAAAGCCCACTGCGTCTGCAATTTCAACAGGTGTTGCTAAGCGTTTCATCGGAATTTGGTTCTTGATTGAATCCAGTACTTCAGGCTTCATTTGCTCAACCATAGGAGTTGCTGTGTAGCCAGGGGCAATCACGTTCACGGTTACGCCGCTACGAGCGCCTTCTGCAGCCAAAGCTTTAGAAAAACCAATCATTCCAGCTTTCGCTGCTGAGTAGTTAGTCTGTCCAAATTGACCTTTAAGACCATTGACGGAAGAGATGTTGATGACACGGCAGTTACCCTTTTCACACATAGGAGCGAACAAAGGTTGAGTCACGTTGAACAAACTGTTTAAGTTCGTTTCAATCACATCTTTCCACGCTTCGGCATCCATCTTTTTAAAGACGCTATCACGTGTAATACCTGCGTTATTGACCAGCACATCCACCGTGCCTTCTTCTTCTAACAACTTGCTTAAGCTCAGCGCACATTCCGCAGTATTGGTAACATCTAATTCAAACAATCTCACTTGATCTTCGGTGAATTGTTTTTCGTTAAACCAATCCAAGGCACATTGGTAATTTCCAGTAAAATAAGTCGCGATAACACGATAGCCGTCTGCAACTAATTTAGAGGAAATTGCTGAGCCGATACCGCCTTTTGACCCTGTAATTAAAGCAAGCTTTTTCATTAATGGTTCCATCCCTTACAAGCAATTAAATAACAATGATGTTAATAAGATAATGTCTTAGTTGATAATTAAACTTTACGTTTTGCTTTAATTAAACCCTACAACTCAAAATCAAAAATTATTATTACAAATATAAAATATTTTCGTATTATGATTAAAAACTAGACTTGCATCCCAAAACCAATGAAATGTTACGATTATGTAAATCAACGCAAGACTCTGATATTAATAAGGTTTGTTTAATTTTACTTTTATCACCAAGCAGATAAGCCTTTGTAAATACGAGATAAATCTATATCTCTCAGCTTGTTTCAAGAATAATGCAATGTGGGAATTTGAAATGATTGATCACGAGAATAATAACAAAACTCTTATTAGCCATTAATAAATGGTTCCTAATTATTCTATATAACCTTCGATATAATTAACGTTCTAAATGGGAAAGATGAACATTATGGATAGACAAAAAAGCCCACTCAACCTATGAGTGGGCTTTAGTAAATAGCATTATTAAATAGAGCGTGGGATCTTACTTCGTAAATATTTCATTTGTATTTACATCAAGATAAATTTTGTTTTCAAGGGACAACCCACCACAATAAATAAAATATACATCTCGATTGCTGTACTTAACAGATTTCACCCATCCGCCTAATTCTTCAAAATCACTTGGGGCACACTCCCCCTCAGAGATCAGTTTAGCCACCGAATTACGGAATTTTTCTTGATGGATCTTGAGATCATCAGACTTAACCAAATAGGAATCCAATATCTCTTTGCTTTCTTTTTCCGAAATAATGACTTCATCATTCGATAAGCCTGACATAGAGACCCATTCCGCCGTCTGTGGGCCGCCATCTTTAAGGACAATATAGTCTGAGATACGAGCCCATTCTCCCTGTTTCTCGAGTACCTCCACCTTTTCCCCTTTGTAGAGGTAATCCGTTATCAAGCCATCAATTTCAGGTTGCTCGACCACTTCTAGCTTTCTCTCCAAAACGTAAAATTCCGTCTGCTCTGGTTCAGGCTGAAGATCCATGATGGGTACGAGGTCAGATTCAGATTGCTCGGTAGCTTCTAACGCCGGCTCTTCCGTTTTCTCTTGTGGGATTGGGTCTTTATTCATGACTAAGAAGTAGTATGCCGCTCCTCCCCCTCCGCCCAATATCAACAACACAAGTAAAGCGATCAGCGCTTTTTTCATCAAATCCACCAGCTCTTCCGTTATAGGTATGTCTCAAGTGTACATCAACTCATGCTGCTGCTCATCTATACTCTCAATAGAGCGCACGGTAAGTAGAGGAAAGTCATGAGTTTTTGGGGGAAAGTTATCATTGTAAGCGTAACTTTGAGTGCCAATGTCGCTCTAGCGAATCATTGTGACCGTGAAAACTGGCAAACACTGTTGGATCGTCAGCTCTCTTTTGAAGGTCGCTATAGTCAGTACACCAAAGAGTTCAACCAAGTTCTTTCAACCTATGAGTCACAGACATTGTTATCTAAACACTTTAATGAAAAGCAGATCATTGAGCTTTGGGCAAAGTATGAAGAAAGGTTTAATGTGCAGCTCAATAGTCATATGAATACCGCGTATGACGTCTCCGAGGTTTTGCTACAACAGGCGTATGTTGTGTCTAGTGAACTTGAAGGCGCTGACTCTCTAGCGTATTCATGGCAAGCCGTCGCCAAACACTGCACCAAAGCAAAACTCCCACGCCAGGCAGAAAGCGCGCAGGTGCACGTCCAAAGCTCACAATCACTCTCCCGAGATCTCCATACACTCAGTGAAAAATTCCGTCAGCTGTCTTCAAAATACCGCAGAGAAGCGACGATGATTGATGAAGCGCGCCACATAAACCAACCAGCAAACGATGCATCAAACTGAAATCACCATTAGATTCTCTCACTCGTTCGACTGGACTTTTCCGATAAATATGCTCAATCCCATTCATAATATTCTAAGAACTCGTTAATCAAAGCTTTATCAATAGGTTGTAAAAGTAATGTGCTATCTATCAACAATGAAGTTCAATTTCCGACCAATGCAAGCGAGTATGTGAGATATTCATCACAAAATAGATTTACAAACGCCAGAAAATTGTTATCATGAATCTTCATATAACTTAATAACAAGAAACATTTTGGCTAGGTAATATGCAAAAGACTATGGCTTTCAACTGCTTGAGTAACACGGAATGGACTGCAGAGATAAGAGGTAAACTTTTATCTGTAGCTAAACACATGGAAGAGTTCGGTTCAGTAAGTGAGCTAGAGCTATGTAAGATATTTGGAGAGACAATTTGGAATGACGGCGTGGATTATCATTCACATGCTTTTTCATTCAGAATTAATGCACAAACTGGGGATTGTTCAATCTCTAACTTTAAGTATCACTAAGTTTTGCACCTATCATATACGGAGTACCTTTCACGAGGTGCTCCGTTTTTTATTGCCTGAAGCCTGACACTTAATGGATGATTTTTGATATTGACCGCGCTTCTACTTCAGGAGTAAACCATTTCGTTTTCAGCTCATTCTGCCTTCGTGTTACTGCTCAGAATTTGGCTTAATCGGTATAAATTGGCAGTGGTGCATTGCCTTTTACTTGTCTTATCGCAAGGTGGGTATGAATATCTTTCACGTTAGAGAGCCTTTGAAGTTTTCTTGTAAATGCCTCGTAGGCCATCAAGTTCGGGCTAACCACTTCTAGCAAATAGTCATAAGCCCCAGATACAACGTGGCAACTGATCACCTCTTCCATCTCTACAACAGCCGCCTCAAACTTATCTATCGACACTTCTTGGTGGTTGTTTAGGCTCACCTCAACAAACACACTCATTGCGATGCCGACTTGTTCTCGTGACAAGCTCACACGATAACCGTCAATAATGCCCTTTTCTTCTAGCCTTTTGACTCGTCTTGCACAAGGCGAAGGTGATAAACCCACTTCATCAGCAAGTTCAGCCGTGGTTAACCTGCCATCTTTTTGTAGCAGTTCGAGAAGATGCCTATCAATTCTATCCATAGTAAATGCCAAACATTAGTTAAATCCGTTAATTATTTGGTGAATATTAGCAGAAATCATCAACGATAGTTCAAGTTTAGCCAAAACTTGCCAACCTGTGGCACACCAACTGTTCCATAATGAGTCATCACCCACTCTCCTTCTATATTATGAATCTTGGCTACTTATCTATTACTGTCACCCTACTCATTTGGGCGAGCTTTTTTCTTTCTCTTAAAGGCGGCGCAAATTCAGATTTAACACCTGCCGATATCGCTCTCACAAGATTTCTCATACCGGCTTTGGTGTTATTGCCTTTGATGTGGAAAGCACGCAGCGCAATTGCCGTCGTCCCTAAACGGTATCTAACGGGTATGTTCGTAGGTAGCGGATTACCTTATCTGCTTGTTGCCGGAACGGCCATGCAGTTTGTTCCGGTATCTCATGGCAGTGCTCTTGTTCCGGGCACGCTTCCTCTGTTCGTTACAGGAATTGCGGTACTCTTTTTTAAGCAGCCACTCAGCCGACATCGTGTTGTTGGTTTAGGTTTGGTTTTGCTCGGCATACTGTTGTTTTTAGGGAGTAGCTTAAGCAGCTTCAACTTCGAATACACCAAAGGTCATTTGTTGTTTTTATGCGGAAGCTTAATGTGGGCGATGTTCACCATCTCAGCCCGTGTCGCTAATCTTAATGCGTTAGTCAGTGCCGGTTTTATTTCTCTCTGTTCTACTTTGCTTTTACTCGTCCTAATCCTGACTGGAACCCTCCCAAGCCACCTAATGGAAACACCAATCGCTAATTGGCCCTTCACGGAGCTTGCCGTTCATTCAACAGTGCAAGGCGTTGGGGCGGGTTTAATCGCTGCGTTCACTTACCTTTATGCGGTTAATACCTTAGGGGCTGAACGCTCTGCCGCTTTTGGCAGTGCAACACCCGCAGTGGCGACCTTGTTGGCGATCCCACTATTCAACGAGATTCCTGATGCGATGACTTGGCTCGCCCTTGGTTCTATTTGCATCGGCAGTTTGGTCGCGAGCAACATATTCATGAGAAACGACCAGTCGATGCAGTACCAACCGCCAAGCCATAGCAAAGCCTGATACTGCGTTCAAACCTAAATACAGTTCCCCTAAGCATCGATTTTAGGGCTTGTAGTACACTGATAAGCCTGCCAACGCAGGCTTATCTAAAATCTGCTTTTTCTAAACTCGCTTCTCCATTAAACTGTCCGACCTTTTTGCAGATCCAAGAGAACACCATGCAACGCGACTACACCTTAAATTGCTTAATCACCATGCCTCGCCATGAACTAGAAGAATTTAGTTTAAGAATGATTCATCGCCTTGTTCCTGAAGATGCAATGACAGAATTGTTTACGTTCGAGCAAGAAGAAGTCACCAGCGAAGAGCGCATGCAATCAGCAAAATTTGACGCAATGCTTCGAATGACCGCTATCGCGCTTGGTGAAGTGAACCTCGCCTTCTCAGAGTCGGATAACTCGCAACAGAACATCGAGCGAATGACTCGCCTACTGCTTTGGCACTTCTACTCAATTTCTTTCAACCTTGAAGAAGCAATCGCAATCGAAGTGCACTGTGAGAAAGTAGAAAAGATCTTAAAGAACGCACCTAAAGATGCGTTTGGCTGGGTTAAAGAATTAACTGAGCTGCTTCACTTCTACGCGAAAGTGAACGAAGGTAACGAAGACAGAAAAGACGCTTAACGTTACTTCTACGTAAGTACACATCAAGCTAAATCGAAGGCAGATAGAGCTATACCGAAGGCAAGTAAAAGCTTTGCTGAAAGGAGTTCTCTGCCTTTGTTGTTTCTAGCACACTGTGATGCAACATCAGTATCGACTGCGCGATCTTGGTTCCTATTCCCAAAGAACCATTCGGCGCTTCCAGTTCAACCTCATTATGAATCACCACCTTCACCCGTTTGGAATCCGCTTCAAAACCAACATCTAACGACACCACAGTGCCACTTGGGCTATGCCTCAATGCATTATCTAACAGATTCAAAATCAACCTCTCAAGCAGATCACTGTCACCCACAGCCTTGATTCCAATAGGCATATTAATGTTCAACTCAACATTTTTATGGCGATATTGGCTTTGTATCGTTTCTAAGCATTCGCTCATCAGCCCATTGAAATCGATTGAAGCGTATTGATATGTGGGTACCGGGTTATCATTCTTGGCGCTATCTAACAGCGAATGGAGCTGTTCAGATAACTTGTTGCCATTGCGATATGCCACATCTATGAGTGGTTCCGAATGTGGGTTTTGAATCCTCCACGTTTCTAGATACCCCAATACACTCGACAATGGCGTTTTCAAATCATGACTGAGCTGTAATAAGCTTTGTCTTCGATGTGACGACTGATATTCAAGTTGCAAAAATTGCTGTTGAATGTGCTTCGCCATCAACTGATACGAGCGTGCAATCGGCACCAATTCTGGTACTTGATGAATGAAGTTCGGGTCCAATCGAAAATCTTGCTCTGCTTGTTGTTGCAGCTTGTTTGTAACTTCTTCGATAGGGTTTAAGAGGCTGCGCTTCACGAGCAGGTAAGCCCCAATCGCAAAACCTAAGATAGAGATCAGCATAAGTCCTGCTAGCGCCATATAAGGTGTGTCGACTTGCGAATTAGCAATCACGGTATGGCGATTACTGCCAATCAACACATACAGATACCCAACTGTTGAACCCAACTCTTCAATCGCAGCAACGGAAAACACCTTACGAGAATCAGGATTGATAGGGTCTTCGCCAAGAATCGGATAAGGCTCGTCATTTAAAAATTGTCTAATGGGTGCTAAGTCTATCTGGCTTGCCAACACAGTGCCTTCTGGCGCAGCGTGCGTCGTGATATTTCCTTGGCTGTCGAGAAAATAAATGTCGAAATCGGGACCAATCAACATCAAGGTATGAAATATGGATTTAAGGGCTTTGGGGTTGTAGTCAGTCCCTATCATCAGAGGGTTATCATCGCGCATATGAACCGCGAGCTCTTTGTGTAAGCTCTGCTTAGTTCTTTGTTCTATGGTCTCTTTTTGCCAATTATAGGTATAAGCAATCACCACACTCACGAGCAGAAACCACAAACTGGTGAACAACACTAAACGCGATTTGAAACTCATGTTCTCTCCTCGATGGCTCTTAGGTCTTACTGGCCTTTTAGTAAACTTCGGGCGCGACACATAGGCCTAAGCTTTCGACTCAAACTTATAGCCCACACCCCAAACGGTTTTAATGAAATCATCATCACTATTCGGCATCGCAAGCTTGGTTCTTAACCGGTTGACTGTGCTACAAACGGTATGGTGATAGCCAGAGTGATGAGTATTCCAAACATGATCGAGCAGCTCGTCTTTGCTATACACACGCCCCGGGCGGGTTGCTAAGAAATGAAGTAAGGTAAACTCGGTAGCTGTCAGCGGTACGTCTTGGTTATTGAGTGACACCTGATGGCGTTCAGGTTGAATAGTGAGCACACCAAAATTCATAATCGATTCTGCTGTCACAACCTCTTGAGTCGCTGATTCGACATGGCTTAAACGGCGAAGCACGTTCCTCACTCTTGCTTGAAACTCGAGAACGCTGAAAGGTTTCGTTATGTAGTCATCAACACCGGCTTCTAAGCCTGACACCTTATCTAACTCAGCGTCTCTTGCGGTTAGCATGAGTACTGGCGTCCAATCCTCTTGCTGACGCAACATTCGACAGAAATCGAGTCCGTCACCGTCTGGTAAGCCACGATCCAGTACGATCAAATCGAAATGACCCTCTTTATAGAGCGCCTGAGCCTTTTCAATCACATTAGCTCTGATTACGTTATGCCCTTGGAACTTAAGATGCATCTGCACCAGTTCAGCCAAGTCATCATCGTCTTCAACCAACAATATGTTTGCCATCAAATTTACCGCAGCACTATTCATGATCCCTGCTCTATTCTGAGTCCGCCCACCTTTCAATTGACCGGAACAGAGCAGGAATTCTTTCATCGTGCTTTCAACCTGTTACTGAGTTCGAGTAATGGTGATTCTTGCACCGGGGTTAAGGAAACGATGATTTGCACTTAAAGTAGAAGTCGTAAGGCCATCATCTTGGCTGATTACGCCAGAGTGAAAACTCACTATATCGGTGTCGTCTCGTGTGGTATTAAAACCTTCACCACCGCCTGCTGGTCCCGGAATGGTTGCAGCAAGCTCATCGTTCAGCTCAGTTCCCGAATCCCAAACATTCATGTTCATGGTAAAGGTATCACCCACCGCTAATGACTTGAGCGATAATCCGGATTCGCCGACAAACGCATCATTGGTGTTCACCAACATGGAAGCAACTGAGATATACCCTTCTTGATTTGGGTCGACACGAATCGACACCGTGTCTTGCTCACCTGAAAGAATCAGTCCATTGCCTGAGATGCCTTGATAAACATTGGCGTCACTGTCACTGAGCGCAAGCAATTGTGCATTACTACCCCCTTCCGCCAAGTATTCCAGATCGACAGAGGCACTTTGCCCAACTTCAAACAGATCAAAATTCGTATTGTGAGTCAACACCGCGAGTGGTGACATTGGTTGATTGGGGGTGAGGTTAGTAACACTCACATCATAGCGATAGTAATCGTCGTCATCGTCCGGACAACCCGCTAACACAGCTACTGATGCAGCGATAAATAGAATTCTAGCTTTCATACATCCCCCTTACTTCACAACAATGGTGATAGTTGCAACAGGGTTTAACCATCGATGGCTACTGCTATCGAGGTCACTGATGCCGCCCGCCGCATCACCATCACCAATGTTACCTGGATGAATATGAACCTTAGCGTTTGATACTGCCGTTTCTACACCTGTGCCACCAGCGCCAAAGGTAATGAATGGAGGGTTCGGCATACTGCCCGCCAGCTCATCATTGGCTTCTGTGCCTGCGTCATAACCATTTAGAGTCGCTTTGTAGGTGCCCGCTTGAGTTGGGATCTTCCAGCTATCTAGACCAACAAAGCCGTCGTTTGTCGGCAGCAACATTGCACCCAATGATAGGTACTCTAAATCACCAGTACTGATATCAAACGTAGTTGCGACGCCTGGATTGAGGATGCCGGCCGCTGGGTTCTCAACCACCACGCCTCCCGCGTTGGCAATGACACCAGATAAACCTGAAATATCGCCACCTTCGGCCATGGACTCTAGTTCCGAAGAAGCCGTTTCACCCGTTCTAAACATGAACAAGCTTGAGTCATGAGCCGCCGCTAAGATAGGCGTAAAGTAGATCCCTTTCGTTGCATTAGTGACAGTGACTTCAAGCTCAGCAGCCTGAACTTGAGCCGCTCCGAAGGCCAACATAGCCGAGCTGATCACTAAGCTGATTTGAGTACGTTTATTCATTTTGATTCCATCCTTTATCGAGTCCTATCGTTGCCAACAAAACGAATAACAGCGATATACCGTTACCTTTGCCAGAACGAACTGTGGTGTTGTTGACTCTAAGAATGACGATCAAATCTATCAGCAACTTCATTGAATTCTCATAAAACTCTCACAAGTTTATCCAAACTTATTACTGCAAATAAAAATAGCGATAAAGTACTAATATTTAATCGAAAAATATCAATTTATCATTTACGTCAGAAGGGATAGAAAAGAAGATAAAGAATAGAAATGGAACGAATAAAACGCAAAAAGGCCGAATCGATTTAACGATTCGGCCTTTATTCTAGCGTACTGTTGTTACTCTTTCCTAAGCCGTATTTGGCCTTTCAATCGAGCTAACAACACAACATCAAATTAGAACGCGTAGTTTGCGTCAATCAGTTCGCTAACTTCCACTTTGCTTACTTCAGCACGAGCTTCAAGCCATTGAGCAACTTGCAGTTGTTCTGCTTCTGTTACTGAACGGTAGCGCTCAATTGAGCATAAGAAACCTTCAAACAGCTCAAGGCCGCCGCCACCAAAGCACAGACCGATGCTGTCGATGAAATCAATGAACTCATCAATGAACACATCGTATTGATCAAAATCAGTAATCGATGTCTTGCAGCTTACTTCAAAACCCAGAATCGCGAATTCACCTAGGTATAGCTTTTTGCGTAGGCGACGATTTTTGTTTTCGATTTTATCTAATTTCATAACTGCCTCTCTTTTCGTTTGATAAAGCATTTATACACAGTTCCACATCAATCCCCAAGAGTTTTGTATTACACAAGGGTGTTAATGGCAAAAATCGTGCTACAGAAACAAAACCTTAATCAAATCTATAAAAATCTGTCACTTAACTGCTTCACGATTAGTCACACATTGACCCAACTTATTAACCAATTAGTTAGTAGGTGGGTAAGTCATGAATAACGAATAATAAAATCAGCCAATAGGAAGCAGTAAAGATGAGCAAGGAAACATTTGATAGCACTCGTTTTAATAAGAGCAAAAACAAACCCTTCGAAGAAGTTTTAGATGCGAACCTTTCAAGAAGAAATGTTCTCAAAGGCGGTTTAGGCATCAGTGCAATGACGGCGTTTGGTGCTTTTGGTTTAGCAGGCCACAGCACAGCGCACGCGGCGACAGCATCATCTAGCGCACCGCAAAAAAGCACTGCTACACTTGCATTCGAATCGGTTAAAGGCTCACTGACAGACAGTGTCGTTGTGCCAAAAGGCTATACAGCACAAGTATTGGTTCCTTGGGGTACTCCACTTAACAAGCAAGGCAATGCTTGGTTAAAAGATGGAACCAACAACGCACAAGATCAAGCAAACTCACTGGGCATGCACCACGACGGCATGCACTTCTTCCCGCTTAATGGCAACAGCAACGACGGTTTGTTGGTGATTAATCACGAATACATCGACCAAAAAGCACTGCACGGTAATGGTCCTACATACGATGAAGGCAACCGCCCTAGCCTTGATGAAGTACGTAAAGAGATCAACGCACACGGCGTGAGTGTGGTTCGTGTAAAACTTGAAGGCAACCAATGGGTGATGGTCGATAACGATCCTCTGAACCGCCGCTACACAGGCGCGACCGTAATGGATCTGTCTGGTCCTGTTGCACACAGTGAATTTACCAAAACCAAGTTCTCACAAGACGGCAGCCAAGCTCGTGGCACGTTGAACAACTGTGGTAATGGCTACACACCATGGGGCACTTACCTAACGTGTGAAGAAAACTGGCCGGGTTATTTCGTTAACAAAGGCGAGACAACACCAGCGCAAGAACGTATTGGTATCGCTACTGACAAAACACGTTACGGTTGGGACACGCTTTCAGGTAACAAACAAGAACGCCTAGACGAATTTGCTCGCTTTGACGTAACACCAACAGGTGAGTCAGCAATGGACGATTACCGTAACGAAGCACACGGTCACGGCTACATTGTTGAAATAGACCCATACACAGCAAACTCTCGCGCTAAGAAACGTTCTGCACTGGGTTGTTTCCGTCACGAAGGCTGTACGTTTGGTAAGTTGACCGAAGGCGAGCCAATCGTATTCTACTCTGGTCACGATTCTCGCTTTGAATACCTATACAAATTTGTTTCTGAAGAGAAATGGGACCCGCGTGACGCAGAACCGAGTAATCGCCTAAGTGCGGGTGACAAGTACATGGATAAAGGCACGCTGTATGTGGCTAAGTTCAACGATGACGGTTCAGGTACGTGGCTACCACTAACGTTGGGCAGCAAGACTACAAACGGCGGCAAGCTAGGTGATTCATTTGACTCTCAAGCAGCGCTTATCATCAATACAGCGGGCGCTGCCGACCTTGTTGGTGCAACGCCAATGGATCGCCCTGAATGGTGCTCTGTTGACCCAATGACGGGTACGGCTTACCTAACGCTGACTAATAACAACAAGCGTAAAGAAGCGAACTCTGCGAACCCTCGCGTAGACAACAAGTTCGGTCATGTTATCCGTTGGGATGAAGGCAAAACGGCAGGCGAGTTCGATTGGGATATCTTCGTATTTGGTTCACCAGCAGTGGAAGACAAGTCTATTAACCGCTCTGGTCTAACAGACATGAACCAATTCGCGAGCCCTGACGGCTTAGCGTTTGATGCTCGTGGCATCTTGTGGATTCAGACAGATAACGGCGCAGACGAAGTCACTGGCTACACCAATGACCAAATGCTGGCAGTGGTTCCATCTCAGTTAACGGATGACAACGGCAACAGTGCGGTGATTGATGCAAACAACCAAGCACAGCTTAAACGCTTCTTTGTGGGTCCAAACGGTTGTGAAGTGACTGGCTTTACCATCAGCCCAGATTTCAAATCACTGTTTGTGAACATTCAACACCCTGCAAACTGGCCATCGTCTGAAGATGCAACAGCACAAACTCAAGGCAATGTTCGTCCAAGAGCATCTACGGTTGTGATTCGTCGTGAAGACGGCGGTGAAATCGCGGTTTAATACGCAAATCTAGCTAAGATCAGAAACATTTCTGTTATCTAGTTTCTGTTATCTAGCTAAGTAAAATCAAAAAGAGCGATAAGGCCAAATGCCCTATCGCTCTTTTTATATTCTATGCATTCTTCGGTTTAAGTAAGAATCCGAATTTTCAAAACTCACCGTAATCCTAAGTCGTCATCATCCCACGTACGCGTCACCCTCGAGAAGGAGGAACGACTGAGTCGGGGATCTCTGCTCGTTGTAGGCTAACCAGAATTAGCTCACGAACAACCAAACACCAACGCCCATCATCAACGTACCTGCAATGCGGTTCATCAACTTAACATTGTCGGCTTTGCCCAGCATATGCTTTAAGCTCTTTCCGCCTGTCGCGTATAAGGTCATGCAAACAAACTCAGAAACCAGAATGATTGACACGAGAATGAACAACTGCGGTGCTAAGTCTTTATTGCTGTTAATAAAAGGAGGCAGCAAAGAAATCATAAACGCCCAGCCTTTTGGGTTCGCAATTGCAGTGACAAAACCTTGAACCACCAAGTCCCAATCATTGCTGACTTTTGTTGTTTGGTTGTCAGTACTGATCGCCAGTTTGCCTCTCGAACGCCACATCTGAACGCCTAAATAAAACAGGTAACCCGCACCAACAAATTTAAAGCCCGTAAATAGCCATGGGTAATTCAACATGATCGAAGCGATACCCAATACCGCGGCAATAGAAACCACAGCGACACCAGCCAGTTCACCGATCATCATCCATAATGTACGCTTGTATCCAACACTCATTCCAAGTGTCAACGCCAAAGTCATACACATACCGGGCGTGATTGACACGAAGAAAAACGTGGGAATAAAAGCCCAAAGTAGTGCGCTATCCATATTATTACCTTATCGACTTGTTTTTATTTATTAGTTCTTGTTTCTTGATCGGGCTTGAAATGAAGCGAGGTTGAAACGAAGCAGTAATGACAATAAACAATATTGCGATCAATACAAACAAAAAGAGCCACATAACAGTGGCTCTTTTCAATCACCAACCGTAATTACTTACGACGGTTTTTAATTCGCTTCATCATAGTCAAACGACGTTCAGCGCTTGCTTGATCTTGTGGCTCTTCGTTCGCGTTGTTCTTACGACCCTGACGGTTTTTGTAAGCCGATTTAGTGTTCAGCTTCTCGATGTAAGCATCACGTTTCTTCGGTTCATAACCCGGTTGTTCAACACGACGAATGCGCTGTTGAATCAGTTTTTCAACTTGAACGACAGTCAGCTCTTCTTCGCGGTTAACGAAAGAGACAGCGTGACCTTGCTTACCTGCACGACCTGTACGGCCAATACGGTGAACATAGTCTTCTGCTAGGAAAGGCATGTCGTAGTTAATTACGTGTGGTAAGTCTTCGATATCAAGACCACGAGCCGCAACGTCGGTTGCTACCATTACACGCGCTTTACCTTCTTTAAAATCGTCTAGAGCACGACGACGAGCACTTTGCGCTTTATCACCGTGACACAGTACTGCTTTAATGCCGTCTAGCTTAAGCTCTTTAACTACATCGTTCGCTGTTTCTTTGTAGTTAACAAAAACAAGCACTTGGCGCCAGTTTTTACGACCAATCAGCTCAGAAAGCAGTTCTGTTTTACGTTCTTGATCCACTGGATAAACCACGTGGCCCACCGTAGCAGCCGTTGAGTTTTCGCGCTCAACACTAATACGTTTTGGTTTACGCAGAATATCAACAGACAGTTGGTTTAACTGAGTAGAAGTCGTTGCAGAGAACATCATGATTTGCGGTGATGTTTCTACATCCAACATGATCTTACGAACGGCATTGATAAAGCCCATATCAAGGATACGGTCAGCTTCATCAAATACTAGAAATTCTAGGTTAGCAATAGACACGTTACCCGCTTCTAAGTGCTCTTCTAAACGGCCAGGTGTTGCAACCAAAATATCCACACCCAGTTCTAGTTGACGAACTTGTGAAGACATCTTGTTACCACCGTAAACCGCAGAAACACTTAGATCTGTGTATTTAACGTAGTCTTTAATGTTTTGAGCGATCTGCGCAGCAAGCTCACGAGTTGGAGCAAGAATAAGGCCGCGAGCCGTTCCTCTAGACGCCTTTTTACCGCTGTTCAAAAGGTGTTGGATAACAGGCAATGAAAATGCCGCTGTTTTACCCGTACCGGTTTGAGCAGTAGCAAAAATATCATGGCCTTTACGAGCCATTGGAATCGCTTTTTGTTGAATTGGAGTGAGTTTTTCATAACCACACTCAGTCAACGCTTTGACTAATTCAGGAGCAAAACCTTGAGAGGAAAATGACATTGTTACGGGTTCCTTAAGCAGACAGCCTACATTCTTATTTCAGCCGAGCACTATAAAGTAATTAGAGTGATTTATCTCACATTTATCGTGATATAACGCAAACTTTCTCATTTAATCTGGTGTTTACCCCACCTTAAACGAAGTAAACACCGAGATCCTTGGTTCAAACAGCAAAAACAGGGCTATTTGATACCACACAGCTTGAGTAGAATCTGCTCGAGCTCGCCCCATGGCATGAGCTGCGAGTCGATCACTTCCAATCGAGATTCAAAGCCATCAAGCGTAATTTCGTTCACAGACACGACTTGATTCGCCACATTGAATGCATAGCAACCTTGGTCAGTGTTCACGACAGCTTTTACACGCTCGGCCGTTAGATCTGACAACATAGAGAATAGCGCATCGAAGTCGAACTTATGTTCTGCGCCAAACAACCAACCGCAACTGAAATAGCCCTGACCTTTATTCTCTTTACGGATGAAAGCTTCACCGGGAGGAAGTTGGAATTGAGGCTCTTGTTCAGCGTGATCATGATGATGCGCTTCAATATGAGAGGAAGCACCGCCGTATACTCTTTCAATGTCCAACACTTCCAATGGCACTTCACCATCGTGAATTAGCTTATGGAAGACTTTTGCTGGCGATTGATCCGTCACCCAATCATTAAACACATCGATATCTTCAGAATGAACAAGGTCAACCTTAGTACCAAGAATCACATCTGCACTATCCAGTTGATCATTGAAATTCTGATTCGAGGTGTACTTTTCATTGGATAAGTTTCGTGGGTCAACCAAGCCAAGCGTCGCTTTTAAATCAACATAAGGTGTGTATTGCTCTGAAGTTAGTGTCGCAATCACTTGTTTAGGGTGACCAAGCCCTGTCGGCTCAATCAATAAACGGTCTGGCTTTTGGCGAAGTAAGGCATTAATACCTACCGACATCGGCACGCCCGCAGTACAACACATACAGCCACCCGGCACTTCTTTAATCAAAGCGCCTTGATCTGTCATTAATGCACCGTCAATACCGATTTCCCCGAACTCATTAACCAGAACAGCCCAGTTTTCATTCTCAGGTTTATTTTTTAGCAGGTTCAAGATGGCTGTCGTTTTACCAACACCCAAGAAACCCGTAATGATGTTCGTAGGAACTTTTTTAGTCATATCAGTTCTCCTTTTTAAGGGAGTATATACTCAATCACCAAAAAGTTGACCCCAATCGATTGTTTACACTGAGATTCGTTAATAGAGGTTGGCGCGAAAATAATCAGAAGAGATAAACAGTAGAGGCAGAATGTGGAAATGGGATGCTCCAGACGAACTAAAGGCGTACTTACTCAGTACGCCTCACCCTCGTTACTCAATCGTGAGTTCGCGAATCAGGAAGCCTTAAATATCGACCTGAACATTTAACGAGGAACTAAAACTTTGTTTCTGAATCCATCCAAATTGTGTGTAAAACCTCACTTCTCCTTGCGGTTCGTTATGTTGCTTTACGATTTAACTATGGTTCATTTTTGGGGATATTCAAGCCGCCGCCAGAGAATCGTTCAAAACTGTGACGGTGATTCCACTATTGAGCATATATTCTATTTATGTAACACGTACATTCCATAAATGAAATTCAACTTTTCAACTTTGTTGCTATAGGATATGCAGAGGAAGCGTATAATTTAATGCAACCCCGCCTTAACTCATTCAGGAAACTTATCTTTATGACCAGAAGAGAGAAAATTAAGCAGTCCTTACTAGCCAAGATGCCAAGGGATGCTATTAATCAATTTCTCTCAAGAGATAAGACCCCAGCTTCAGTTCTCTTTCTTTCTTGTATTGTGGGTGTACTTGCGGGTGTAGTGGGTACCTATTTCGAAGTTGCGGTTCATTTCATCACAGAAACTCGTACCGATTGGCTAAAAGATGAAATCGGTAGCCATTTACCACTGTGGCTTGCTGCTTTCCTTATTAGTGCTGCATTCGCCTTTATTGGCTATTTCCTCGTTCATCGCTTTGCTCCAGAAGCTGCTGGTTCAGGTATCCCTGAAATCGAAGGTGCAATGGACGGCATGCGCCCTGTTCGATGGTGGAGAGTATTACCCGTAAAATTCTTTGGCGGCATGGGCGCGTTAGGCTCTGGTATGGTTTTAGGCCGCGAAGGGCCAACCGTTCAAATGGGCGGCAGTATCGGTCGTATGGTCACAGATATCTTTCGAGTCAAAGATGATGACACTCGCCATTCACTGTTGGCTTCAGGTGCCGCTGGTGGCTTAGCCGCCGCATTCAATGCACCGCTAGCTGGCATCATGTTTGTGGTTGAGGAGATGAGACCACAGTTTCGCTACTCACTCATATCAATCAAAGCCGTCATCATCTCAGCAGTTTCAGCCAACATTGTATTTCGTTCTATCAATGGCCAATCTGCCGTTATTACAATGCCTCAGTACCAGCCGCCTGAACTCGACGCACTTTGGTTATTCTTATTGTTAGGAGTGTTATTCGGTCTGTTTGGTGTAATTTTCAATAAGCTGATTACGCTTTCCCAAGACCTGTTTGTGGCGATCCACAAGAATGACCGTAAACGCTACTTGATGACAGGTACCCTACTTGGTGGTTGCTTTGGCTTGTTGCTGCTCTATATACCTGAATTAACTGGTGGTGGTATTGGTATCATCCCGAACATCACGAATGGCAGCTACAGCGCCAATGTGTTGCTGTTGATTTTCTTAGGCCGAGTCCTCACTACTCTGCTTTGTTTCGGCTCTGGTGCGCCAGGCGGTATCTTTGCACCAATGCTTGCGCTAGGAACACTCTTTGGTTATGCGTTCGGGCTTATCGCAGCGGCATTCTTTCCCGAACTTAATATTGAACCGGGTATGTTTGCAATTGCTGGCATGGGAGCATTATTTGCCGCCACCGTGCGAGCGCCTATCACTGGCATACTGTTGGTTATCGAAATGACCAATAACTACTACCTGATCCTGCCGTTGATCATCACCTGCTTAGGTGCGGTAATCATTGCTCAAATGTTAGGTGGGCAGCCAATTTACAGTCAACTGCTTAACCGTACGCTGAAAAACGAAAAACTAAGACAACAAGATCTCCCTCAACAAGAGGAAGTACGTTAATTACAAATGACTCATGAAACAAAAGCACACATTCAACGTGCTTAATCTCCCGATTCCGTATCAAAATCAAAAAAGCAAACGTTAAACTTGGTATCATCCACTCAAAATTAGTTGAGTGCCCTCAAAATCTATTGATGGAAGACCTACACACTCTAACTAAGGCAAATAGTCCAATATTCTGTAATTAACTAAGTCGGAGCAAGTCGTTGAACTGGAGAAGATTAACCCAAGTAAAAAATGTGCCGCCATCTCAGGCGTCTTTAGCACTTGGCGTTATTGGGTTAGGACAAGCTTGGGCGTTATATATCCCGGGCATTGGTGAGATAATTCGTCCCTACCTCGCTGCATTCGGCGCGCTATTATTGCTGCCTGTTTTACTGCGCTATTTAACGAGCTTTAATACCTTCATTAATGATATTCGCCACCCGTTAAGCGGAAGCTTGATGGCACCAATGAGCATGGCTTTACTGATTCTGTGCGACTATTTAGCCGAGATATCGCCAGCTATCGCCTACCCAGTTTGGTTCTGCGCGCTATTGCTTCACTTTACCATGATGGTGTTGTTCTTCAGTTTTCAGATCATCAACTTCAAAATGTCGAACATTGTACCGAGTTGGTTTCTGTATCCGGTCGGTTTGATCAGCAGTTCCTTAGCTGGCACACAGTTCGGGCACACCGTATTTTCAGAAACACTTGCGGTCACTTGTATTGGTATCTATTTCCTTATGTTGCCAGTGGTGTTGTACCGCTTGGTGTTCGAAGGCAATCTTCCTCGCCGAGCAAGACCAACACTCGCTATCATGGCAGCTCCGGTTAACTTATCTTTAGCCGCTTACTTGGTTAACTTCGACAACCCAGACCCGATTCTAACAGGTGCATTGGCGGGCATTGCCATCACCATGACTTTGTTGATTTACTTGTGTTACATCCGCCTGATGCGTTTGAAGTTCCAACCTTCGATTGCTGCCGTCACCTTCCCATCTGTGATCAGCGCTATTGCCATGCATCGTCTAACTACATTTTTCGGCGCGGAATACCCACAATGGTATTGGCTACACAAGTTTGGTTTCTTTGAGCTAACCATCGCCACCATTCTAGTGATTTGGGTTGCCGGTGGTTACGTAAAAATGTACTGGCCTGAGTTTTTCGATTCCGACTACATGTCCAAGAAGATGAAACGTTCTTAGATAGAAGCGAAAAGATCTTAGCTGAACCATCGTGTTCTGCAGTAGTCGATGATGTCAGACAAAACCAACCAAACCCAAAAAGGCCTCACACTGTGAGGCCTTTGAATAGGCAAGGTATTAATAGTTCAGGCGAGTGTTACTAGAAATGCCGAGACCTATTAGAAGTTAGCGTGAGGGCCGAATACTTCGTAGTGAACGCGTGAACGGTCAACTTTCATTGCATCTAGCTGCTCTACGATGTTCTTCATGAAACCAACAGGACCACAGATGTAGAAATCGCTCTCTTCAAAGCCTTTAGTATCAGAGATAGACGCTAGATCCATTTGACCTTGATGCGTGTTTTCACATGCAGATTCATCTTTGTTCATGTACCACGTTTTCGCTTCCCAACCTTTGTCGGCAACAATATCTTTAACACGAGTCGTGAAAGAGTGTTGGCCTACGTTCTCACAAGCGTGAAGGTAAAGTACTGGCTCGTTTTTATCTTCCGTGTTTAGGAACTCAAGCATAGACTGCATTGGCGTTACACCAACACCTGCAGAGATAAGTGTTACTGGCTTGCTGCGCTCTTGATACATGAAGTCACCCGCTGGTGCGTATAGGCTAACCTCATCACCAACAGCAACCTTATCGTGTAGGTGGTTAGATACAACGCCTTGTGTCTCTTGGCCTTGTCCTTCACGTTTAACAGAAATACGGTATTGCTTGCCGTTTGGCTTATCAGACAGTGAGTATTGACGAATCTCGCTGTATTGAGAGCCTTCTGGTTTCACTTCGATACCGATGTATTGACCTGGTGTGTAATCCAGAACTTCACCGCCGTCTTTTGGCTGAAGGATAAAACTTGTTACTAGCGCTGACTCTTCGATTTTGTCTGCAATCACAAACGCACGCGCTGCTTCCCAACCACCAACAGCTTGCTTACGCTGTAGGTAAAGTTCAGCTTCACGATCGATGAATACTTGCGCCAAGAATAGGTAAGCGGCTGTCCATGCTTCTTCCACTTCTGGAGTAAAGGCGTCAGCAGCTAGTTCACGTAATGTCTCAATCAGGTGCAAACCAACAATTTGGTAGTGCTCTGGTTGAATGTTAAAGCTTGTGTGTTTCTGAGCAATACGTTCAACGGCAGTTGTTAACGCTGCTAGATTTTCAATGTTCTTTGCATATGCCGCGATAGCTTCAAACAGTGCTACGCCTTGGCGACCTGTTCTTTGGTGAGTCATATTGAAGATATCTTTCAACTCAGGGTTATGCGTGAACATACGTTGATAAAAATGCTGAGTTAAAGCTGGGCCTGCGCTCTCAAGTAGAGGAATAGTAGATTTGATGATTTCGATATGTGCATTGTTAAGCATGAATTTACTCCGAACACTGAGCCTTATGACCTATATGTCATTTTGACTACTAAAAATTAAGAATGACTTATCGATTTTCTGAAACCTTAGTTATTTTTAGAAACTGAGTTATTTTGACTCGTTTTCATTTCAAAAAATCGCGAAACCTGATTAATGCAACCTGATTGATTGAGATCAAGAATAGTCTGTTTAATCAGCGCTATAATTGGGCTTCTCTGTATCTTCTGCACAATCAGTGCCAACTTTATCAATCCCCGTCATTACTGGTTTTCTTCTCAAAACTCATCTTATAAAAATGTCAAAAAGACCTTTTTTTTAAGTCAATAAGACTCTATTATGTAGATAAACACACACAGTTAGAGTTTTTTATGCAAGATATCTCCGCATCTACCCTCATGGAAATGACCATTGGCCTCGCAAGTGGTGTCAACGATCAAGATCGTTTCAATCGCCTGATCGATGCCATTCGCAAAACCATAACGTGTGATTGTGTCGCGCTTTTAAGCCTTCAAGGCGACACGCTAGTACCTATCGCAATGCAAGGGCTCAGCCGAGATACGTTCGGTCGTCGCTTTATCATTTCAGAACACCCACGGTTTGAAGAGATCTGCGCGTCTCGCTCTCCTGTTCGTTTCGATGCTGACAGCTCCTTACCCGATCCTTTCGATGGTTTGCTTATTGACCATGATGGCGATTTACCAATGCATGCTTGTATGGGCTTGCCTTTGCTATTTGGCGATAAGCTCTTAGGTATTCTGACTCTAGACAGCTTGAAACCTGATGTCTTCGCGAATATTCCGGCGCGTAACCTTGAAGTGCTGGCGGCTATTGCAGCCTCAACCATGCAGATGGCACTGACCTTCTCGCAACTTGAACATCAAGCAAAACAGTCAAAGCAATTACTCGAAGAATTGAACGTAGAAGCGTGGGAACGTGACGGCGGTGAGTTGATTGGTAACAGTGACACCATGGTCGCGCTTAAGAACGACATCGCTGTTGTAGCTCCATCTGAGTTTAATATCTTGATTCATGGTGACACCGGGGTTGGTAAAGAGCTTGTGGCTCGCACCCTGCACCACCAATCTCAACGTAAACGTAACCCACTCGTCTACGTAAACTGTGCTGCAATTTCTGAAAACTTAGTAGAGAGTGAACTGTTTGGTCACGTTCGTGGCGCGTTCACTGGCGCAGACAAAAACCGCTTAGGTAAATTTGCTTTAGCCGATGGTGGCACACTGTTCCTTGATGAGATTGGTGAATTGCCTTTGGCCGCTCAAAGTAAGCTCCTACGTGCGCTGCAAAACAACGAAATCCAACCGGTTGGCCAAGACAACATTCAAACCATTGATGTGCGAGTATTGGCAGCGACAAACCGAGATCTAAAACAAGAAGTTGAAGACGGTCGATTCAGAGCCGATTTGTACCACCGATTGAGTGTGTATCCTATCGCGGTGCCAGCACTGAAAGATCGTGGTGACGACATCAGCCTATTAGCGGGTTTCTTCTTAGAACAAGCGCGTCGTAAGCTTGGTATCAACCAAGTTAAGTTCCGCTCCGACGTTCTTTCTTTCCTAAACCGTTATGGTTGGCCGGGTAACGTGCGTGAACTTGAGCATGTGATCAGTCGTTCCGCATTGAAAGCGTTAGCGCGCAGCACCAATAAAAACCTGGTGACAATCACCAAGGAAGATTGTGGTCCTCTAGACCAAGATCAGCCAATTGCGACGACTCAGGTGAAAAACACACCATTATCGACACCAACGATCGACCTTTCTGCAGGGCTACGTGGTGCAACGGACGATTTTCAACGCAGTATCATTACTGAGGTGTTGGAAGATGCCAACTTTAACTGGGCACAAGCAGGGCGAGTTCTGAAAACAGACCGAGCAAATCTGACTCGACTGTCTAAGCGTTTAGGGCTAAATGTGGCTAAGTCTCATACGATCGAACGGACAAAATAGATATTAGCGGTTTGTTGCGAGCATCTGACAAAACTTGTGTATATAATGCTGCAAATTGTAACGCTAATTTTAAATATGTAGAGAGAGTTATGAAGTTTATCCGTTGGTTCTTAGGTCGTGTCATCTTGTTATTAAATTTTGTTTTCAGCCCACGTGGTGTGAAGCGTTCTCAAGAAGAACAAAGCAAAGTAAATGAGCAAGCAAAAACGCACACGTTATACCAATTCGAAGCGTGCCCATTTTGTGTGAAAGTGCGCCGCGCGATGAAACGTCAGTCGGTTCAATTTGAACTTCGTGATGCAAAAAACAACGAGCAACACCGTGCTGAGCTTGAAGCTGGCGGCGGTCGTGTGAAAGTGCCTTGTCTACGTATCGAAAAAGACGGTAAAACTGAGTGGATGTACGAATCTTCAGATATCGTGACTTACTTAGAAAAGCAGTTTGCATAAGCAATAAAGCAACAAAAGTCAGATACAAAAAATCCCTCGAATGTGAGGGATTTTTTATGTCTGTTATTTGGCGTTAATCGCTTCAAATTGGGCGCGAAAGTTCAAACGACTACTTCGTGACAATCAGCATCAATTCCACACGGCGGTTACACGCCTTGCCTTGGGCAGAAGCGTTGGTGCAAGCTGGAACATACTCACCGAAGCCACGAGTATAAATAGAACGACTCGACACATAGTTACTCTCTAATCGAGCCTTCACTTCTTTTGCTCGCTGCTCTGAAAGCGGATCATTGATTCGATCTGTGCCCGTGTTATCGGTGTGCCCTTCAATCACCACATCAATATCTTGGCGTTGAGCAAGGTAGCTGCCTAGCGTATCTAGCCATTGATTATACGCTGGCTCAGGGAATGCTGAACCTGTTTTAAAGTTCACGTGCTGCTCAAGCTTTACCATCACATGGTTACCCGGCAACACTTCAAAATCGATGCGGTTTTGTCTTAAAAAGACTTCCAGTGGGTCGTTAGTCGAAACGCCACGTCCGTAGTTGGTCGTGATGGTTCTGTGTTGATGAGTGCTACTCTGGATAGAGTACCCACGATTGCTTGCTACATGAGTCGTTTGAACCACACCCCATTCAGGATGCATCAAGTCGTAATCGGTTTGTGGTGCAGTCTCTAGCATGTCACCGCCAAGTAAGTCAGTTGGTGACGTGGCTTCACACCCAGCCAAAGCTATGCTTAACATTATCGCTAAATATCTCATTACTTCACCAACCACTCATGCAGATAAACCATTCACTAATGTCTATATCGGCACCGAGGGAAAAACTTTAGACGAAAAGAAAGCAGAACCCAAAAAAAGTGCTGTTGATCACAGTTAACCGTCTACTAGCTTGTCTTCAGCCGCTAGTTCGAACTGTTTGCATTTATTTACCTTATAATTGTTTTCCAATTCGTACTAAATAGTTAGAATCTCACGACTTCTCAACGCTAGAGCAAACATTATGTTTAAACCATTTACTAAATTCATCACAGCACTCGCTGCCGTACTCATTATCGCGGGTTGTAGTGAAACAGACGAGCCACAAAAAGGCGTTCAATACGAAGCGCTTCCTACTGCTCTAACAGAATTTAACTTGTCTCCGATCACTGAAATCTTCTCTCTTAACTGTGGTCACTGCCGTCAAATGGAAAGTGCCATTCCAGAGATTGAATCTCTAACAGACCAAACTATTGGCAAGATGCACGTGACGTTCAACGAAAGCGCTCAAATCAGCGCAATGATCTACTACACAGCAGTGATGCAGCTTGATGCGACGCCTGACCACGCATTCATGGACGACCTATTTGGTGCCGTTCAAATGGGTGCAGATGCAACACCTGAGCAGCGTCAACAAGCACTAGAGACAGCGTTTACTTCTCGTGGTTTGGTTAGCCCATACCAGCTGAATAAAGAACAGCAAGTCGCTCTTTTCGACTACGTTAAGCAAGCAGAAGAGATCTCAGTAAAAGGTCAGATCAACTCAGTACCAACCTTTATCATCAACGGTAAATACCAAGTACTAACAGCAGGTCACCAAGACGTTGCTGGCATTGCAAAAACGATCAACTACCTTTTGACTCAACCATAATCACGGCTTTAGTCAACTGATTAACACATTTTGTATTAACTACGAAATTCAGCACCCAATATAAATAGGTTTTACTATGTCTAAATTTGTCATCCCGGTCATTGTCTTTCTTTTGGCGGGTTTCATGATTTACCGTACTTGGACGAATCATAAGTCTGGCGGAGAAAACTTCGAACAAGGCCAACAATTTCTAATTGAAAACGGCACTAAAGAAGGCGTGATTACGACTGAAAGCGGTCTTCAATACCTTGTTCTTGAAGAAGGTACAGGCACAGAGCACCCAACTAAGAACAGCAAAGTAACGGTTCACTACCACGGTACGCTAATCGACGGCACTGTTTTCGACAGCTCTGTTGAGCGCGGCGAGCCAATCTCATTTGCTCTTAAGCAAGTAATTAAAGGCTGGCAAGAAGGTTTGACTTACATGGTTGAAGGCCAAAAAGTTCGTCTATTTATTCCAAGCACTCTAGCTTACGGTAAAGGCGGTTCAGGCCCTATCCCACCATCATCGACTCTGATTTTTGATGTAGAACTCATCTCTATCAAATAATCGAAGTTACTGATTTAAGCCCCAACATACGCGCTATGTCGGGGCTTTTTTATATCTGAACATTTGAAGCCTCTTTAGATATTGAGCTATTTAGCTATTTAGCTATTTAGCTATTTAGCTACTGTAACAACGACCAAATATACCCTCGAAAACCGACCACTAGACGACTGGTCTAATTTAACTTATAGTACCGCCCATGAACGAAAAAACGAATGACACACGCCTGCATGTTTTAGATGTTGGCTACCAATTAATAGTGAACAACGGCTTTAACGGCGTTGGCTTATCGCAATTGCTTAAAGAAGCGGACGTGCCGAAAGGGTCGTTTTACCACTACTTTAAATCGAAAGAGCAATTTGGCGAGGCTCTGATCCAGCACTATTTTGAGACCTACATCAGCAGAGTTGAAACTATTTTGGTTCATGGTGAAGGCAACCATTACCAGAGAATTGTCAGTTATTTCACTCGATGGTCACAGATTGAAAACGGCACCTGCAATGCTCATAAATGCTTGGTCGTTAAACTCAGCGCGGAAGTTTCTGATCTTTCTGATCCTATGCGCCAAGCGCTATTAAAGGGTGCAGAAAAAGTGACGAATACCATCGAACAGTGCATTGTCGGCGGTATTGAAGATGGCTCCATAAAGGTTGAAGAGAGCCAAGAAGCAGCTCAGAACCTATACTCAATGTGGTTAGGCGCCAGCTTATTGAGCAAGCTGAGCCAAAGCTCACATAGCTTACAGTCAGCTTTGAGCCTTACCGAACGAATTTTAAAAGGTGAAAGCTAATAACGCGCAGCGCGCTTTATTGGCTTTAACTTAAAAAAATCACCCGCCCTCTTATCAATTTGATGACGGCGGGATTTTTAGACAACAAGACTAGACGACTGGTCTAATTCTAAATGTATAAAATACACAATTAAGGACATCCAATGACTCAACAAGACAATCGCCGAATCGTATTGGCTTCTCGCCCAGTTGGCGCACCGACTCAAGACAACTTCCGTTTAGAGACAATAGCTGCGCCAAGCATCAAAGACGGCGAGATGTTACTTCGCTCAGTTTACCTTTCTCTAGACCCATACATGCGTGGTCGTATGAGCGATGCTAAATCCTACGCAGATCCCGTTGCGATTGATGAAGTGATGGTAGGCGCAACCGTATGTCAGGTTGAAGAATCAAACCACGCTGATTACGAAATTGGCGAGTGGGTACTGGCTTACACAGGTTGGCAAGATCTTGGTGTGTCTAACGGTGAAGGCCTTATCAAACTAGGTAAAGAACCAACGCACCCTTCTTACGCGCTTGGCATCATGGGTATGCCTGGTTTTACTGCTTACATGGGCTTGCTTGATATCGGCCAACCTAAAGAAGGCGACACGCTAGTCGTTGCAGCAGCAACAGGTGCTGTAGGCGCAACCGTTGGACAAATCGGCAAACTAAAAGGCTGTCGTGTTATCGGCGTTGCAGGCGGTCAAGAGAAGTGTCAGTACGCGAAAGAGATTCTTGGCTTTGATGAATGCATCGACCACAAAGCTGACGACTTCGCGGAGCAATTGGCTAAAGCGTGTGACAACGGCATCGACGTTTACTTTGAAAACGTTGGCGGCAAGGTATTCGATGCAGTAATGCCTCTGCTTAACACAGGTGCTCGTATTCCTGTGTGTGGTCTTATTTCTCAATACAATGCGACTTCACTGCCTGAAGGACCAGATCGTATGTCTAGCCTGATGGGTATGTTGCTGGTTAAACGAATTAAGATGCAAGGTTTCATCATCTTTGATGACTACGCACACCGTTACAACGAATTTGCTGTTCAAATGACAGAATGGTTGTCTCAAGGCAAGATGCACTATCGTGAGCACCTGGTTGAAGGTCTAGAAAATGCGCCACAAGCATTCATGGGCCTATTGGAAGGTCAGAACTTCGGTAAGCTTGTTATCAAAACGAACGAAGCTAAATAAATTCAATAAACTGAACCCGTTAACTAGGTAGAATCATGATTACTTTGCATCACCTGAATAAGTCGCGCTCAAAGCGCATCATCTGGCTATTGGAAGAGCTTGGGGTAGATTACCAAATCAAACCCTACCAACGAGACAGTGTCACTTTTCTTGCACCACCAGAACTCAAATCCATTCACCCATTGGGTAAATCTCCTGTCATTGAAGACGATGGCGTCGTGATCACTGAATCTGGTGCTATCACGGAATACCTAATCGACAAATACGGTCAGGGTAAGTTCGCACCTACACGCGGCACCGCAAACTACGTTGAGTATTCGCAATGGCTTCACTTCGCTGAGAGTTCAGGTATTTTGCCAATGTTACTTAAGATCTTTGTGATGAAAGACGGCTGCGAAACTAACTTCCTAGGCGGTTATGCAGACGACGAAAACCAAAAGATCCTCACTTACGTGAATAATGCACTTGAAGGTAAAACCTACTTGGTTGCAGACACACTAACAGGTGCAGATTTTATGATGTCGTTCATCGTAGAAATCGTGGGTAACTTTGGTGCAACTGCGCTTTACCCTAACATCGCTAAATACGGTGAACTTTTAAAGAGCCACCCTGCTTACCAAAAAGCTGAGCAAGTAGAGCTAGAACACTCGAACTGATCGAGTTTCACTCAAACACGTGCTTGCTAGAGTAAACACAAGAAACTAAATGAAGCCAAAGCCGATTTATCTTCTGCTTTGGCTTCTCATTTGTCTTCATTTCGACAACAATACCGAACTCTAACTGAACAGCCATAGAGTCTGATCTTAATGCCAACAAACGTCGCTCAATACACACCTCTGCACCTAGCAAACACGAATGTCGATTTAGCGCTACCGACTCGTTTTACGTTTCCGTATTACTATACCCCGCACCCTGTGTGTGAATTCGCTATGCTGCAGCTTCAGCAATCACTTGTCGACTGTGGTGTGAATGAAACCTCGCAAGGTAATCTCTACGCTGTGCTTCTTGTTCAGAATCCAACCACACAAGGGTTAGGTTACCTTTCTGCGTTTTCAGGCTTGCAGTTAGATCCGGCTTTGGTCTCTCAGTTAAACAACATTCACTTTGTTCCACCAGCCTTCGATTCAAAACAGTTTCAATCTCAAAACAGTGCGAACCTTGCTCGACAATTGCAGCTCTCGGACGACATTGAAAAGCTGCAACAGTCGCACAATCTAGACACATTATTGGCCGAGCTTGAAGGGTTAAAAATCGAATCAGCAAAAGCTATCGAAGCCTTTCAGTTAGCAATGGCCGCAAACAAAGCTCAGCGTAACGAACTCAGAGAACAAGCCAATCAAGAAAAAGCATTAGGGAATCTAGAGTCAGCGGCGAATTTGCTCAAACAACTGGGCAATCAAAGTAGCCAAGAGAAACGTGACCTAAAAGCACTTCGTATTGAGTGGAAACAGAAGATCGCAGAGCGCCAATCACAAATTGATTTGATTGAAAGCGAACTGAAAAACCGTAAGCAAGATCATCAAGCAGTTTCACAACAGTTGGAAACTCAACGCCTCTCTCACTATCGCTTTATCAATCAAGCCAAGCAATCTAAGAATTTACTCGAGTTGCTCGATGGTAAAGACGCGCTTGAAGGCTCTGGTGACTGCTGCCTACCTAAGTTGCTTAACTTTGCGTTTGAACACGGGTTCAAGCCGTTAGCATTATCTGAGTTTTGGTGGGGATTACCGCCTACAGACATCATTCGACAACACGCAAACCTCTACCCTGTTTGTCAGAGTAAAAGCTTTGAGATCCTCGAACACCAGTTAAGTGGCATAGAGCTAGAAGATAACCCGCTTATCGTGAACCCTGCGGTTGGTAAGTCTTTTAATATTGTTTATGAAGACGATGAAATCGTAGTCGTCAATAAGCCTGAAGAGTTCTTGTCGGTTCCCGGTAAGTTCATCGAAGATTCAGTTTATACCCGCATAAAAGCGCGTTACCCGGATGCGACTGGTCCTTTGATTATCCATAGGTTGGATATGTCGACGTCAGGTTTGTTGATCTTGGCGCTCACGGCGGAATCAAACAAGCATATTCAGAAGCAGTTCATTAATAGAACCGTAGAGAAACGCTACACCGCTTTGTTAGATGGCGAGATAACGGGCGAATCTGGCAATATCAGCCTTCCTTTGCGCGGCGACATCACGGACAGACCAAGACAACTGATTTGTCACCAACACGGCCGAAATGCAGAGACCCATTGGCAAGTGGTTAGCACTCACAATGGCAAAACCAAGGTTCACTTGTACCCTAAAACAGGGCGAACCCACCAGCTGCGAGTGCACTGTGCTCATCCATTAGGGCTTGCTGTACCTATTCGTGGTGACGACTTATACGGATACAAACGCGAGCGCTTACACCTGCACGCTGGCTACTTAAAGTTGATTCACCCGACAACCGGTGAATGGATGGAGTTTGAAGTGCCTTCCGAGTTCTAAACTCTAACTTATCGAGCTAAGACTCTTATCTCACTCAATATTTGATCTCATAAAACGCATCAAGGTTCTACAACTGCTTAAGGTATAGAACCCTGATATTTAATTTTAATGTGATTATCACAGTTCATTAGCGTACTTTAGTTACTGAGTTCAATACTGCAGACGCCTAGCCCATCACATCTTTGCGCTGGTCAACACATTCGAAAGAGCCCATTTCGAACTCGCGACAGATCCATGGTCGGTTTTCGTAGATAGTACACATCAGTGTTTCTCTATCTACCGCAGAACACCAGCCGTCGTCTAAGCGCTTCATGGTTTCACCGCCCCATTCATCATAAGCGATGTGCTCTTCAGGTACGCCCGTATCTGTGATGATCATAACCTCTAAACGACAACAGCATGCCTGACAATTTGCACAGGTTACTTCGGGTTCGGTTACGTTCTTTATATCTATCGTCATAAGTGACTACACTGCTAAATTTTGCGTATAGTAATCGAAACCGCCCGCTACGGCTAATAAAGATAGTGCGGCGCGGCGTTTTCATTGATGTAGAAATAACAAAGGGCGCTGTGATTCACTCACAACACCCATAATATTTCGACTTTTCAGCGCGGCTTATCGCCACAGGCTCTATTTAGAACAGGCTCGCGAAGAACAGCTTAACGTAGTCTATTAAACGTTTGAACAAACCGCCCTGTTCAACCGCTTCAAGCGCGATCAAAGGCTGAGTTTGAACATCTTCGCCATCAACGGTGTAATGAACCACACCTAGAGTTTGACCTTCTGCAATTGGCGCTTTCAGTTCAGAGTTAAGCTCGATAGATGCAGTCAGCTTTTTACTGTCTGACTTAGGCAACGTAATGAACGTGTCTTCTGCCACACCTAATTTCAATGTGTCTTGCTCACCAAACCATACCTTCTCTTCAGCCACTTGATCGCCGCCTTTATGCGGGTTTAGTGTATCGAAGAAACGGAAACCGTAGCTCAACAGCTGTTTGCTGTCTGATTCACGGCTCTTAACGCTTGATGCGCCCATCACAACCGCGATAAGTCTCATCTCACCTTGTGTCGCTGAACTCGCCAAACTGTAGCCAGCACCAGAGGTGTAGCCCGTTTTCATGCCATCTACGGTTAAGCTTCTATCACGCAACAAGCCATTACGGTTATGTTGAGTGATGCCGTTGTAACTGAAAGAGCGTTCGCTGTATAAGCCATACACATCCGGTAAATCACGAATAATGGCACGACCGAGTAACGCGATATCGTAAGGAGTCGAATAGAGGTCGTCTGCATCCAAACCATGTGCATTGGCAAAATGGGTGTTTTCTAGCTTCAGAGAGGTAGCCCAAGAGTTCATCAGGTCAACGAATGCATCTTGTGAGCCTGCAACATGCTCTGCAATCGCAACGCTAGCATCATTACCGGATTGAATAATCAAGCCACGATAAAGATCCATCATTGCTACATCGGTGTTTACTTCGATGAACATTTTTGAAGAGTCTGGGAAGTTCTTCGCCCACGCGTTCTCACTGATTCGTACCTGATCATCAGCAGAGATGTTGCCTCGCTTCATCTCTTGACCTGCCACATAACTGGTCATCAGTTTGGTCAAGCTTGCTGGGTTTAACTTCGTATGTGCGTTTTTTTCTACCAGCACATCACCAGAATTAAAATCAATTAACACATACCCTTTTGCGCCTAGGCTAGGTGGGCTTGGTACTATAGAAGGTGCTGCGATAGCTGCATTACTTACCATCGCGGCGTTACTTACAATGAATA
This sequence comes from Vibrio sp. ZF57, assembly GCF_001691235.1. Taxonomy (NCBI): domain Bacteria; kingdom Pseudomonadati; phylum Pseudomonadota; class Gammaproteobacteria; order Vibrionales; family Vibrionaceae; genus Vibrio; species Vibrio sp. ZF57. The sequence goes on from NZ_MAKD01000041.1 coordinate 42,090, forward strand.
TACTTAATAGAGGGAGAGAGTATTTGGAAAACAGTTTCATTGAATCAAACCTAAGTTAACGTTTTGAGCAGTATAGACAAATGCTAGCAAAAGAAGCGCGAACTTTACGTTGCTTTACGTATTTGTACCATTCGTTACAAATAAAAAAGTATAATCTGCGATCTGACCATATTTTCCACAACTAATATTTACTCCACGAATGCATTCAACGCCTAATACTATCGCTCAGGCATGCGTCTAAATAACATTTCAACAAAGCCAGTAATACGCTGTTTGCTCTCGCTTGGCTCTAAATCAGGTTGGATGCCAGACTGTGCTAATGCTTGCCATTGTACGACCTCTGAGTTAGGTACGAAAAACGCAATGTACAACGACCCTTTCTCCGCGACTTTACCTTCACCATCGTAAAATGGCACACCAGTAGATAGCTTAATCGCATCGAAGATAGACTCATCGTTCAGTTCCGATTCTTCCGCTAATCCAAAGCCTACAACAACATCACCGACACCATCCTGCTTTAACTGATAACCTTTACTTGAGAGCTGTTCTTGAATCGAATCACGCACTAAATCGGTTACCACGGTTTCGTCGTATTTTTGAGAAAGGTAAACCTTTTCTGACTCAGGGTGCCAGGAGTACGTCATCACGCCGTGTTTCATGAAACCAAAGTCACCGCTAGTGACCACACCATAATTGTGTGTGGATGGTATTTCTTGTGTAGAGCATGCGGTCAGCCCAATAGCCATCAAAGCCAATAGTGCTGCTTTTTTTATGCTTTTTGTTGCACAAATGGATCGTTTTATCATTCGAGGCTTCCTTACCTATATAAGAATAACTATCAATTCAACCTCCAACATAAATAGTAATTATGTTAATAGAAAGGTCATTAAACGTTTGCGTAATCGCTAACCTTCACCTCTGTCTGTTTTGGGGGTTTAATCACAAAAACAGAGTTGGTATAGTTCTCCCCGTTAAACAAAACCAGACCATTCGAGGCACGGAGCTTCCTCAATCATCTCATGAAGAGAAGAATTGGTACCGACAAAGTATCGGCAAATTTAAGAGGGTCAAACAATGGAATTCAATATGGTTGAAATTTTAGGTTACGCTGCGTCTATTATGGTCGCAATTTCATTAACAATGAAAGATATCGTTCGTCTGCGTGTCCTTAACTTTATTGGCTGTGCACTCTTCACAGCATACGGCATCATGATTGACGCATGGCCAGTTGCAGCCACCAACGGCTTTATCGCTTGTGTAAACATCTACTTCCTTGCAAAAATGCAAAAGGAAAAAAAAACGAAAGCGATGAAAGCAGCGAAAGCTTAAATTAACGATTAGCCTTTCAAATAATTCTGAAAAAGCCCAAATAGAGCGATCTATTTGGGCTTTTTTGTGTTTGTCGTTCTCAAGAGCTCGATTTGTGTGAACAAAACTTTTCAATTCAATGAGGCTTTCAACCGATCACATGTAAGCAACGTGATATTCGTTCTCTCGATACGCTTGAGTGTTGTTACGTCCACTCTCTTTTGCTTGATAAAGTGCTTTGTCGGCTTTATCGATAGCGGTTTCAATGTCAGTCAGTGCTTGAGCATGGCAACAACCAGCGCTGATTGTTACTGGCGACACTAAGCCTTGAAGTTGCTCAACACATAACCGTAACGCCTCTGATAATTCGAATAACTCATGTTCATCACAATCAAACGTCACCAAAATAAACTCTTCACCGCCATAGCGTGCAATCAAACGACGACGGTTAACAAATCTCTTCAGTGATTTTGTGACCTCACAGATAACCCTATCGCCTTGAGCATGACCATATTGATCGTTCACCCGCTTGAAATGGTCAATATCCAGCAAAATGACACCGACATTTGTTAGCGGATAAGGCGACCTTTGAGTAATTTTCAGTTTTAGCTGTTCGATAAAACTCCGTCGACGAGGAAGCCCAGTAAGGTAATCGAGGCTTGCCACATCCAAGATTCTAAGATGACGATGCCGCAGGTAAAGCACCAACACGACAATAATGCTCAACAAACTTACAACCAAAGCCATCAAGCTAATAAACAATAGGCTATGATTTCGATTAAGCTCTTGCTCTAAGATACCTGCAGAAATGACCCAATTAAGATAAGGGTAAAACTTATAGAAGATTTTTTTGTTGGTCGTGCCACTATCACTGGAAATCGAGTAACTGAATTGACCTTCTGGTTTGGTGGCGATTCGATCAATAAGCAGTTCAGACGAGTAGCCTATTAAGGATTTCAATGATTTGTGCTCATAATCTGGATGAAGCACTAAGTTACCCTGCAGATCGACAATGTACACATATCCGCTATCACCAAACGCATACTTTCTAAGTTTATCTTTTAAACCTTCAAGATCGACCAAATACATCAATTCTTCTTTATAGGTCGTCGCAACCAAAGTATTACCACTCGGTAGCCTCATCGAATAAGCGACTTTGGCTCTGCGGCTTATCTCATGAGGGTTAGCGTGAAAGTACTCGATCATGCCAGAGTCAATAGTGAGCTGTTTTTGGATATGAGTAAGATGCCCACGCTTCTGACCTTGCAAGAATGGATGGTAGAGATGGACGCCTTGGGGTGACATCAAATAGATATAACCCGATTGTCCAATATGCAATTCACGGGCAATTTGGCTTACCTGTTCAACTTCTTGTTCTGGCGTGGTATGCCATACATGAGACGCAACGGTATCCGTAATTCCTTTAAGATATGTCTTTATCGCCTCATTAACTGTGGTGTCGACAATATCGTAACTCGCGTTCACAATCGTACGAAAAAACAGTTGGTTAGATTCCAACAATGACCTTTCAGTTCGATTAAATTGAAAGGCAGAAAGAATCATCGACACGACGGCGAGCGCAATTGAAAAATTAAGAATGTATTTACGTCTGACTTTCAAGATTACCCCGTAGATTTATAATTTCAGGTAACGCTGTGACTTCTCTTATATACAAACTGTTTTATATCATGTTTTTGTTTTTTACTGAACGAGTGTCGATATTTTTAAGGGTTTCTATACGTAATCTGTGACTTATAACAAAAACGCCGAACTGGATTCAGTTCGGCTTTTTGATTTTACGTCTAGATTGATTACTTAATTGATACTAATTCCTGATAAATAGACTTAAAAGCATTTGTGTTTATTACCTATTACTACACTCTATTGTCTATAAATAGTTTGCTTAGCATTAAATTAAGAACAAACTTGAGTCCAGCTACCATCGCTACCCGGTTCAGAACTTGTCCACCAGTTTGCTTGGTAAACACTGCCGTTGTGAACCACTTGGTCTCCTGTGTTTGCATGGCTTGGGTTACCTGCCCAATCTTTCTGAGGTAAGTCTGGGTAAACCGCTAAACCTGCCGTATCACATGTACCTGGATTGGTGCCACCATCGCCAGGGTTACCGCCACCTGAACTGATATCACCTAATGGTAGATCTGGCTGCTCGAAGCTAAACGCGTAATCAACGCCACCGACATTCACCGCGTAGTTAGCAGGGCCAGAAATTGGCAAGTAATACACCATGTCTAACTCATACACACCGCCAGCAGGAAGCTCTTCCCATGTCGGCAACGTAAACGCCACTCGGTGCATGGTTCCATCTAGTCCACCGATGTTATCCGCGCGAGTATGACCTGAAGCAATCACGGTCAAACCACCACCCGATTGATCTTTCGCGTTATCAGGTGCAGATACTGGGATATCGAATTGGAACTCAGTTCCACCCGGAAGAGCTTGCCCTGTGTTGTTCGTGAACGTGATCTTAGGGTTGATTGGGTAGTTTTGGTCACCGACTTTGAAGCCACCAACCGATACCGCGATATCTAGCGCTTCTGTTGGAATAGCACCCGTCGCTACTTTGTTTCCATATGGTGTTGCAGACTTAAACTTATCGTAGATAGCTTTCGTCATGGTGTTACCCATGTGGAACTCACCGTTACCGCTGTTACACGCTTGCTCAGTCGTATCGATAGAGCTTCGGTTGCCATTCGCATCGAGAACATAACAGTTATAATCCCCTGCTAGTTCCCAGAACATAATGCCGCCGATCTCTTTGTCGATAACGTAGTCCGCTTTCACGTCGATAGACTGTTTATCTTCTGTTGAAAGGAATACGCCCTTCTCTGCGTTCCACAACCAAGGGGCAACCGCCACACTGTCGTAGTTTCTCGTGTAAGTGCCCGTTAGAACATCTGAAGGATCATTCACAGGATCAAGCTTGTAAGCTTCAGCGTAAGAGCCCCAAATACCCTTCTCTAGGTTCTTCGCGTGCCACATAGGGTTAGAACCCGCGCCCATTTCGTTACCTTTTGGATCGGTATCGTGCCACATGTTGTCGATACCAATAGCGCCATGGCCACAGTTGTTTTTCTCGCCTTCACCCGTACCCGCTGAACATTCAGATTGGTTTGGCAGTGCTGCTCGGCCCCAAAGACCATTCTCACCACCCGTTACGCCTTGCCAACCACGAGTGTAGTAAGGCACACCGATGTTAATACGGCCTGCTGGCATAGAACCACGGAAGTAATGGTAAGCCCAATCCGTGTTCAGATAACCAATACCACCGTAAGCCGCCGTGTCGTATACGTTCCACTGCGCTAGCTCTGAATCTTTACCCGTATCAAACAAGGCTGCGTTATGACCTACGTGATCGTTCCACGCACCGTGAAGGTCGTAAGACATGATGTTTACGTAATCGAGGTACTTGGTTACATCGAATGTTTCCATACCGCGTAATAGGTAACCAGAAGAAGGCGCTGCGATCGTTAACATGTAGTGATTGCCATCTTGCGCAGACGCCGCATCGAGCTTCTCACGTAGCACTTTCATCAACACTTGGTACGAAGCCCACAGGTATTGACGACGTGGTTCCATGAAGTCTTTGTCGTATGGATTACCGGCACCCGCCATTGAGGTTGGGTATTCGTAATCGATATCTAGACCATCGAACTGGTACTTACGCAGCATTTCGACCGCTGAAGTCGCGAATGTTTCGATACCTTGATGGTTGATAGAACCATCAGCATTGGTCGTCATGGTGTAGAAACCACCATCAGCCACACGGCTGCCATCAGTCGCGAAGTGACCACCTGTTTCAGCCCAACCACCGATTGAGATTAACGTTTTCACGCCGTGTTTTTTCTTCGCTGTCGCTAATGCACCGAAGTGACCTTTGAAGCCTAATGCCGGATCAACTTCCACACCCGGCCACTCTTTACCAACCGCTGCGTTATTTGGATCGTTTACATCACCGACGTTTACTTTGCCATCTGAACCGATGCTCACGAAAGCGTAGTTAATGTGTGTGAGTTGTTCCCAAGGAATATCATTTACTAGGTAAGCAGCTTGTGGGTCATCCCCTGCACGCCAACTTGTGAAGTAACCAATGACACGACGGGGATGGTCTGCGCCCATTTTCTCACGGCCTTCATCATCGTAAATTGTACAGTAAGGAACATCGACACCTTGAGTTTGATATAAGCCATCAGGGTGACATGTGCTCACTGTTGGAGCGCCGTTCACGGTCAAAGATGCCAACGCAGAATCTGCAGTCGCACCTTGGTCGTCTGTTGCTTTCGCGTAAACCGCTAAAGAACCCGCTTGAGTTGTTGTGTAATCTAACGTGTAAGGGCTCGTTGCAGCAGTGCCCACAAGAGCACCCGCTACGTAGAAATCAACCTTATCAACCGTGCCATCGCTATCTGCTGCCGTTGCTGTCAGTGTGACTACACCACCAACATCAACAGATGTCACTGAAAGTGCAACTGAAACTGTCGGTGCTTCATTCCCTGGTTGTGCTGAATCAACAGAAACAGAAACCGCACTTGCAACACTTGCTGCGCCTTCATTATCCGTTGCAACAACAGAAACCTGATGATTACCCGACGTTGCAGCCCAAGTCGCTTCGAAAGGTGCCGCTGTGACTACCGCAACAGATGCGCCATCAACAAAGAACTCAACCGAAGCCACACTGCCATCAGAATCTAGTGCTGTTGCACTCAATACAACATTATCGCCTTCAGTAATCACGTCAGAAGCAGAGGGTGCCGTTAATGAAGCCGTTGGTACTTCATTTGGCGTACCGCCACCACTACACACATCAATCTTTTTCCATTGTGCATAGTCACCCTCAAATTGGCTCGGGTTGTTATTTTGATTCCAGTAATTCGCTGAGTACGCGCTGCCGTCATGTGAAACCTGATCACCACCGGTGTACACCGTGGCGGAATCCCACGCTTCTAACGTTGAACAATCCACAGCCGCGTAGCTGTTGAACGCCATTAAGCATGACGCGGTGAGAGTACTGAGTGTAAAAACCTTCTTGGCCACTCTTCCTTGGTTTAGGTGCATGTTAGCTGTCCCTTAAGTTATTGTTTCAAGATGCTTAATTTAAGTGTCATATTTCTCATCACTTAAATCTCTTCGCAAAACAACTGTAGGTAACAGTGCCAATTTAACACCTAAAATATTCGATATTTATAAAATGACTCGCATTAATTTGTTTATAGCATGCAATGAGTCGACACTTATTTTGCACGAACAACTAATATTAAATTTATTTCGGTACGCTAAAAAATATCGCCTAATTCGTATCCTTAATTACAAAACTCTATTCATATCTGCTTTATTTGTTCGTTCTGAAATTTCGTTTTAAAACTAACCAAAAGGGATTGATTTCGCCGTAGAACTGATTTCTTTTCTAAATTTGCCCACTTTTTCTTAACAATTGTGGTAGTATCGCGGATTTTTTTGACGAACCTCACATTTCCAATGCAAGTGTGGGAGAAATACATAGGCTCGAAAGAGCCAAATATAGCGAAGAAATAATGTCCAACTTGACGCAAGTCGCCAACGAAAACATCAACGCAGAATCTACTTCTATCGATTTCAATAAAGCTCAATCTTTGGGTGAAAAACTGGAACTCGGAAACCCAGTCTTTTGGCTTAGTGGCAGTTTTTTAACCCTCTTTGTCATCCTAGCCTTCACCAACACCTCCGTGTTGTCCGAACTTGTAAACATCGGCTTTAGTTATTCAACTAAGTGGTTCGGTGCTTTCTGGCAAGTCCTACTACTTCTCAACTTCATTATCGGTTTAGTGCTTGCACTAGGTCGCACCGGCCACGTTCGCTTAGGAACGCTTGCCCTACCTGAAATGACCACCTTTAAATGGATGTCTATCGTCCTATGTACGCTGCTAGCCGGCGGTGGTGTGTTCTGGGCAGCCGCAGAGCCTATCGCTCACTTTGTTTCAGCTCCGCCACTGTATGGCAACGCAGATCCTCAAGCGATGGCGTTCAATGCTCTATCACAATCTTTCATGCACTGGGGTTTCCTTGCATGGGCAATCTTAGGTGGTTTGTCTTCCATCGTGTTAATGCACTTGCATTACGACAAAGGCCTTCCTCTTAAGCCTCGCACTCTGCTTTACCCAGTACTTGGCGACAAAGCGATTAACAGTTGGGTTGGTAACGTTGTCGACGCATGCAGCATCGTGGCTGTAGCCGCAGGTACTATCGGCCCTATCGGCTTCCTTGGCCTACAAATCAGCTACGCACTGAGCGAACTATTTGGCATTTCAGACAGCTTTGCAACTCAAAGTGTTGTTATTATCTTTGCTATCGCAATGTACACGCTTTCTGCTTTGAGCGGCGTGAACAAAGGTATCCAACTGGTAAGCCGTTACAACATCATCTTGTCTGTGTGTCTAATCGGCTACATCCTTCTTGTTGGCCCAACGAGCTTCATCGTTGATGGCTACCTGCAAGGTATGGGCGAAATGGTTGATAACTTCATCCCAATGGCGCTATACCGCCAAGATACAGCATGGCTAGGTGGCTGGACTGTGTTCTTCTGGGGTTGGTTCTTAGGTTATGGCCCAATGATGGCGATCTTCATTGCTCGTATCTCACGTGGCCGTACTATTCGCCAAATGATCGTTTCTATTAGCATCGTTGCACCGCTTGTAACGTGTTTCTGGTTCAGCATCGTTGGTGGTAGTGGTCTAGCGTTTGAATTAGAGAACCCAGGTGTGATTTCTAGTGCGTTCGAAGGCTTCAACCTTCCGGCGGTTCTTCTAGCAATTACCGCGCAACTGCCGTTCCCAACTCTGATTGCAATTCTGTTCCTGATCCTGACGACCACGTTCATCGTGACAACAGGTGACTCAATGACTTACACCATCAGTGTGGTAATGACGGGTACGACAGAGCCAAACGCAGCGGTACGTACCTTCTGGGGTATCATCATGGGTGCGGTAGCGATCACACTTATCTCGATGGGTTCAGGCGGCATCTCCGCTCTACAGTCGTTCATTGTAATCACAGCGGTTCCGGTATCGTTTATCTTGCTCCCGTGTCTATGGCACGCGCCGAAGATCGCGAAGCAGATGGCAAGAGATCAAGGTATCGCTTAATACCTGACCCGATTTAGTTTCGGGTAGCGTAGAACACTAAAAAGCCACTCAAGTGATTCACCTGAGTGGCTTTGTTTTATCTGTTCGTTACTTCTATCTACGAAGCTTATTTCAATCGATAGTTCGGCTTATTGAAACTTTTCACCCGCAGCAACCATAAACGACATCTCAACCAGTAGCTCAGGATTAGCAAGTTCTGCTTTCACGCATGCACGGCTTGGCGCGCAGCCTTCAGGGAACCACGCTTCCCAAACTTCATTGAGTGCATCAAAGTTAGCGAAATCCGTGAGATAAATAGTCACTGACAATACGCGAGATTTGTCGCTGTCTACCAAACTCATCATTTCTTCGGCTTGTTCGAAGATTTGCTGAACCTGACTCTTAATTCCTGCTGTTGTATCCGTCTCTGCCACTTCCACAAAGCTTGCAATACCGTTAAAAACAGTTACATCAGACCAACGTTTGGTCGGGTTAATTCTATGAATTTTCACTGGTTATACTCTTCTTATAATTAGGGTGAACATCAGCGTAATCTAATCCAAATCATGAATATTGAAAACAAAAATTAGAAAGCTCGCGTTACCTTTTGAACAGCACTATCGCCTACCCATTGCTTTGGTTCTCAACATCACTAGCCTTTGAGTTTCTATCGAGACAATAAGTCGCTACCTATTAAGTTTTTAGATAAATATATTAATTATTATTCTCAATGCGAAATTTAATCTGAGCTATTGCGGTCATATTCAGGGAGTTTATTAAATTGAGTACTTTTATGCATGTTCAAACCTATGATTTAAAACAGAGTAATGTGGGATATAACCTAGGCGTGATTGGCGTAGCGTTGGTGTTAGCTTGGATTGGTATTTACAAGTTTACGCCAACCGAAGCAATGCTTATCGAGCCTTTAATCGCAAACCATCCTGCAATGAACTGGCTTTACAATCTGTTCTCAGTACAAGCTGTGTCTAACATGGTGGGTGGCGCGGAGATCATCGTCGCGATTGGATTGATCGTTGGATTTAAGAAGCCGACAGTAGCTTTCTACTCAGGCATTGCTGCATCGGCTATCTTTGTTGTGACACTTAGCTTCCTGGTTACAACGCCAAACGCTTGGAAAGTATCGGATGGCATCTTAGTCACTAACTTCTTCCTAGTGAAAGATATCCTGTTTTTGGCTATCGCGACTAGCGTAATCGAACATAACAAACCTCAGAAGTAACCGTAAATCTAGAAGTGGCCAAACCTAGAAGTAACCTTAAACCTTTAAATAAAAATACTCGAAGCTGGCTAGAAGGACGCTGCCAGCTTCTAATGTATAAGGCACTGATAGTCACCTAGTCAGCTAAAACCTTACGATAAAAATTAGCATCTTGATGTTCTCCTTTAAACACCGCGTAGCTCTCAACATACTCGACCAATTCAAAACCGGTATTGGATAAGATTTTGTTGGAACCGATATTGCCCACTAACGCATAGGCATCAACATATTTAAGGTTGGTCTGTTCCTCCAAATAGAGTAGAAACTGCTTTACTGCGTTAGACGCAATGCCTTTTGAAGCAAAGGAACGACCTACTCGATACCCTAGCTCTCCACTATGGGCGATCTGGTCGATATCGCGGATGTTGATTCTTCCACAGACAGTGCCATTGGCGTCTTTGATCAACATAGGAATCATCTCACCATTCTCGTATTCAGTTAGAAAGCTGGTGATTTGCTCGGTCACACCTGCATTTGAATAGAAGCTATCACCCCTAACTGGAATAAATTGCTCAAACCACTCTCGATTTTCGACCTCAAAATCCAAAAGCGCACTCGCGTCATTCGGTTGAAGTAAGTGTAAAAATACATCCATGACAAATACTCTAATGTTTCCCTAAAAAGCCGCACCTTATGATTCATGAACCACGGCTTATTAATACGGTTACGGTAAACCTCTCAATTTCTTGGCTGGGTTACCTGCGTAGATACCTTTTTCGGTGATGTCTTTCGTTACCACACTGCCCGCGCCGATTACTGCACCTTCGCAAATGCTGACAGACAGAACCGTAGCGTTAGAACCGATCGTGACGTTGTCAGCTATCAAGGTACGCCCCCAACTTTCAGGATTAGGATCTGGCTTGCCCTCTTTGAATAAGTCGTTGGCAAACATGACTCCGTGACCAACAAAGCAGTCACTTCCAATGGTCACATACTCACAGATAAAGGTGTGAGATTGAATCTTGCTTCTCGCACCTATCACGGTGTTCTTTTGAATCTCAACAAAGGGGCCAACGAACACATCATCTTTAAGCTCACAGCCATAAACGTTACTTGGCTCGATGATAGTGACATTCTCGCCACAGGTAATATCAGTAATCTGTGACTTTAATACTCTTGGACTTGCCATACTTCACTTCCTCTCGACATTAGCGTCACAATTCAACCTAAGAGATTGTGCCGTAAGCATTAAAGTGCAGCAAATAGATATGTTGAGAGTTGGCAATGGATCAGAAATTCTGCATAAATTAAAACAGTCCCACCAGCACAACTGACAACAGCACCCCACCGATAAAACTTGGGGCGTGGAATGGCTGAGCTTTAGATCTAACGTACTCTTTTTGAAGGTCTTCTTGGTAAGTTTTAACGGCGAGTTCTTTTACGTAGTTATTTTGCATAATAAGCTCCTTCTTAATCAGTAAGAGAAGCTTAAGACTTGAAGTTAGGTTGAGGTAAAGCAAAAAATCAGATTAATTGAACACTTTATTTTTGTTACTCGAGGATTACCCTGAACACATCGTTATTCACGCCGCCAACATCTACTAACTCTCCCGGTTTCATTAGAAGCGAGGTGTTAAGCTGTCGTGTTGAACGTGGCTCTTTTGTTTCTCGAATCACTAACATATCGACAAAATAGCCAGAGTCTTTCTTTGATATTGAGCCCGAAAACGTAACGCTTTCAACCCTATCGGCAAGGACTGAATTGAATGTTTTATCCTCTAAAACACCTGCGGCGATGGATGTATCACCATAAAATAGCGTGATGGTTGTTGGGTCGGGTACCAACTCTTGATTGGACGAACACCCTATTAGGGTAAGGCATAGCAGTAAAATGGCTCGAAATTGCATAAACTGGTTTTCTTTATTACGTTAAGCGTCCGTTTTTCATATTAAAACACTTCAACCTTATAAATACCATGTTTACGGGATAAGCTTAGGTGTGTCGCTTCGATGGACTTGAGTAATGAAGTGAACGGATCAGATCTCGGCCTGTTGAGTTTGCTCCCTATTTGGAAGCTAAACCGAGATCTGATCGATATTATCGAGAAGGGTTCAATTGATTTATGCAACAACGTCTTGTGGAGGTGTCCCTTCACAGTTAGAAACGACAGCATCAATTTGTACTAAAGCATTCATTGGGATTTCTGAAACCCCTACTACCGTTCTTGCAGGCAGCTCAGCATTAAAGAATGTGGTGTAGACTTCGTTTACCACATCAATATCTGAAATATCCTTAAGTTGAATATTAATTTTCACCGTATCGTCCATGCTATGGTCAACGCTTTCAATTATCGCCTTAATATTGTTTAAACATTGTTCCGCTTGTTCTTTTACCCCGCCAGCAACGATTTCATTTGTTTTCGGATCTAAAGGTAATTGGGCTGAAATATGATTGTAGTGAGAGAAAGCAACAGTATGCGAATAAGGCATGAATGGTGCAGAAACAGTATTATTGGTTTCAATAACCAGTAAGCGAGTGTCTTCTGGTAATTGCGGCGGTGTACCGTCGCCATGTGAAATGGATGTATCAATTTGAATTAAAGCACCCATTGGTAATTCAGCTGCGTTAACAACAGTACGAGCAGGAACGTAGCTTGGGAAGAATTTAGCACATACTTCATTTACCACTTCCGCATCTGCGATATTTTTTAGGTAGATAGTCGTTTTAACCACATCATTCATGACATGACCGATACTTTCTAGAATAGCTTTGATGTTTGATAGACATTGTGCTGTTTGCGCTTCGATACCACCATCAACCAACTCACCTGTGGCTACATCTATAGGCAACTGAGCTGAAAGATTGTTGTAGTGAGAAAAGGCAGCAGTCTGCGTGGACACAGTACTTTGAGGTGCATTATCCGTATTTCTTGATACCTTAATTAGAGCGCAAGGTGCTTGTGGTTTAGTGCCTTCACCGTTAGAAATGAGAGCATCCATTTGAACCAGCGCATCGCTGTTTGTCAGTGCAGCGACACCCACGACAGTGCGTGTTGGCAGACTGTTGTGGAAGAAGCTTTTGTAAACTTCATCAATAGCATCGATATCAGAAATATTCTTAACGAAAACATGAATCTTCACGACATCATCCATAACATGGTCGATGCTTTCAACAATCGCTTTAATATTATTCAAACATTGTGCTGCTTGATCTTTAATATCACCGATGACTATTTCACCCGTTTTAGGGTCAATCGGTAGTTGAGCAGAAAAGTTATTATAATGAGAAAAAGCGACCGTTTGTGTAGATACAGAATTAATTGGCGCGTTTTCAGTGTTTCTTGAAATTTTAATGATATCGCTACTCATCGGTATTATCCTTTAAATAAAATAGGTATACGTATTTATATTTAACAATCGTATTTGGAAGAATGATTAAAGTAGCGCCATGTTAAGTGAATTATTTTAGGGTAAACGTGATATCCATCAGACTCTCAGTTGACTATAAATCAGCAAGTTACAGAATAATTAGTCATCAAACGACTAATTATCCGTCGTACTAGGCTTTATCAACTGCTAAATTATCTTTAATTTTAAGTCTATTCAATAATCCTGAATACTCTCTCTGATAGTACGGTGAGTAATTCCAGAATTTTAGATAATATTTGATAGGTTGTTCACACTAAAACTTCGTTAATAGCTAAGTTAGTGAGTTTCTCCCCTATACCTGTGCATAAACTCTTAGGCTATTTAATTAATTATTTTCGAGAGCTTATTTTATATAAGTACGTTAATAATATATTCGAGAATCAAATACCTACAATCTGACAATGCCTATGATTAGATACATTTACTCATATAATTCAACAAATATGAGCAATCGTCACCATAGCTTTTGGCATTATAGCTCTCAACACATAGTTTCGTTGAAAGAAGAACTAAACCGCTCTTGGAGTAGTATTGAAGTGGCGCTTAAATTCGCGGCTAAATTGAGATGGGCTGGAGTAACCGACTCGACGTGCAGCATCACTAATACGAAGGCCTTCTAGTTGAATCAGCTCTTTCGCTTTATTAAGTCTAACCTTTTTCAAGTATTGAAGAGGTGATTCAAAGGTGACATTACGGAATGCATTGTGGAAGGCAGACACGCTCATGTTGGCTTCGTCAGCAAGCGATTGAACGGTGATGGTTTGGTCGTACTCTTCATGCACTTTAGACAGCGCTTTGGCAACACGTGCGTAATGGCCATCATGATGAGCTAAATCAAACAGCACACGCCCTTCTGAACCGGTTAATGCGCGGTAGACAATCTCCGTTACCATGGCATCGCCCAATATGTTGGCCTCAATGTCGCAATGCAGCGTTTTCACCAATCGGGTAAAGCTCTCTAGCATTTGCTCTTCCATTGGCGTCGATTCTAAGCCACTCGAGTTCTGTTTGTGCTTGTTGCAGTAGCTGTCTAAGAAGCCTTGATCTTCGAGCTTTTTGACTAAGCTATGCAAGCGTTGAGAATCAATGCTAATCGACAAGCCAAGCAATGGTTCACCATTAACAGGCAAGGCTTCGCACTCTAACGGCATTGGCACACCCACCACAAGATAATCACCTGCAGCGTAAGTAACGGGTCTGTCGCCAATGTAGATGTTCTTTTTGCCCTGCCCGAGCATGATAATACCCGACTGGTAAGTAAATGGCTGACGCTGATTCCCGCCACTGCTTCTATACAACCACACACCGCCAATTTCAGTTTCTCTGATCCCTTCGAGATCATCCCAACCTTTGTGTTCTACATAAGACTGTAATAACTGCGCGAGTGTTTTCATAAGTGGCGACTTTCCATTCCAAGTGCTAAGAGTAAGTAAGCTAAAGCAGAGGAAGAATATCAAGTTTGTAGAAATAGGCAATTTATTTGGAGGAACAGCTCTTCATTGACCTAGATTACTGTACTAATATGCAAATATAGAAATTGAGCAATAAACCAAAATAACAAATTTCGCTTTACACAAGGAATCTCTGATGCAATTTACTTACGTTAACCCTACTGTTATCCATTTCGGCCAAGGCCAAATCAACGCTATCAGCCAAGCGGTTGATACTTCGAAGAAAGTACTGGTCATCTATGGTGGCGGTTCAATCAAGAGCAACGGTGTTTACGACCAAGTTGTAGAATCTTTGAAAGATCACTCTTGGATCGAGTTCTCTGGCGTTGAAGCAAACCCTACCAAAGAGACGCTAGACAAAGCAGTCGCTCTTGTTAAAGAAGAAAACGTAGAATTCATTATCGCTGTTGGCGGTGGTTCAGTAATCGACGGCTCTAAGTACGTTGCTGCAGCGGCTAAATATGACGGCGACGGTTGGGACATCCTAACGGGCAAACACCAAGTAACTGAAGCGACGCCAATCGGTGCGGTACTGACACTTCCTGCGACAGGTTCTGAATCTAACATGGGTGCGGTAATCACGCGTAAAGCGACTCAAGAGAAGCTTGCTTTCCTTAACCCTGCAGTACAGCCTAAGTTTGCGGTTATGGACCCAGATGTAATGAAGTCTCTACCTGAGCGCCAATTGATCAACGGTTTAGTTGATGCGTGGGTACACGTGTGTGAGCAATACATCACGATGCCAACAGACGCGATGGTTCAAGACGGTTACGCGGAAACACTGCTTAAGAACCTACTTGTACTGGGTAAGCAATACGACGAGCGTGACAACGACGCATGGCGTGCAAACCTAATGTGGACAGCAAACCAAGCGCTTAACGGCCTAATTGGTACGGGTGTTCCTCAAGATTGGGCAACTCACATGATTGGCCACGAATTCACAGCACTATGGCACGTAGACCACGCACGTTCGCTTGCGATTGTTCAACCTTCACTACTTCGTAACCAAATCGAAGCAAAACGTGGCAAGCTTGAGCAAATGGGTCGTAACGTATTTGGCCTAGAAGCGGGTGCTGATTTAGCAGAACGCACAATCGCTGCAATCGAAGCGTTCTACCACAGCCTAGACGTAGCAACCATGTTTGACGGCTACGAAACAAACAAAGCAACGGCGATTGACAATGTTGTCGCTCAACTTGAATCACACGGCTACCTACAACTTGGTGAGAATCAAGCAATCACGCCAGAGAAAACACGTGAGATTCTAGAGTCTGCGATTCACTAAGAATCGGGAAAATAGAGAGAAAGTAAAGATAGTGGTCATACAACGATGAATTTTCACATCTGACTGAACCCATTACTTTTTTCTTTCGTACAACAGAAGCAGTGCTCATTTTGGGCGCTGCTTTTTAATTTGCCCTACAAGATGCTATTAAATTCTCATAAGTCCCTAATTTTATGTGCAATCATATTTCTATATTGTTAAGGTAAACCTGTCTCTTTACTAGGTATGAACAACGATTTGAACAATCTCAAGGAAATGGTTAAGTTTAAGTCACTTAACAAGTGGTATGGTGATTTTCATGCCCTAAAGGATATCGATTTAAATATTGAACAAGGAGAGATAGTGGTGATTTGCGGGCCGTCTGGTTCGGGTAAATCAACCTTGATCCGTTGTATCAATCAGCTAGAACCTTTCGAAAGTGGCGAACTTTCCGTGCTAGAAAAAGTACTCCCGGGTAAGTTCAACACACCGGGCCAAGTCGGAATGGTGTTTCAGCACTTTCATTTATTCCCCCATCTTACCGTGCTTGAGAACCTTACTCTTTCTCCAATTCGTACGCTTAAAAAAAGCAAACAAGAAGCCGAAAAGATAGCAATGCACTATCTCGAGCGTGTGCACATTGCAGAACAAGCCAACAAATACCCAGTGCAACTTTCTGGCGGCCAGCAACAACGTGTGGCTATCGCCCGTTCTCTGTGTATGAAGCCGGAATTACTCTTGTTCGATGAACCCACTTCAGCGCTTGATCCGGAGATGATCAACGAAGTACTCGATGTGATGGTTGAACTGGCGAGCGAAGGCATCACCATGGTGTGTGTCACCCACGAAATGGGCTTTGCAAAACAAGTGGCCGACCGCGTTATCTTCATGGATGAAGGACAAATTGTGGAATCGAATACCCCACAAGCGCTCTTTGAAAACCCTCAACATGAACGTACTCAAGCGTTCCTAAATCAGATCCTGACTTATTGATGTTGATTCGAATTATTAAACCAGCCCTTTCCGCTCTAATACAAATTGTTGTACTAGTGGCCGCTGTTGTCTGGATTCTCGATTCTGGCGCACAAACCATGGGATACAGCTGGCAATGGGAGCGCGTGCCGGACTATATTGCTTTCTATGAAGATGGCGAATGGTGGCCTGCAGAGTTAGTTGAAGGGCTACTGGTTACCATCAATATCTCTCTGATTTCTTTGGTCGCGACACTGATCATCGGCTTAACGACGGCGCTATTGAGAAACTCAAATTCTGTGGTTGGACGCACCTTGGCCACCAGCTATGTTGAGTTGATTCGTAACACGCCGTTATTAGTACAAATTTATTTGCTCTATTTTGTGTTTGGCCCCGTGTTAGGGCTGGATCGTTTTAGCACTGCCGTTTTGGCCTTGGCACTTTTCCAAGGTGCTTACACCGCCGAAATCTTCCGTGCTGGTTTAAATGGTATTGCGAGAGGACAATTTGAAGCAGCTCAATCTTTGGGTTTATCAAAGACCTATACTTACTGGGATGTGATTCTTCCTCAGGTGGTGCAACGCACCTTGCCACCTTTGACTAATGAAGTGATCTCTCTTATCAAAAACTCTTCGATTGTGAGTGTCATGGCTATCTTTGACCTAACAACCGAAGCCAGAAACATAGTTTCTGAAACCGCGATGCCATTCGAGATTTGGTTCTCTGTGGCGATCATTTATCTTGCTCTTACACTTTCACTTTCTGCCGTTGCTGCTTGGCTTGAGCATAAGCTCGGAGCTAACTGGCGAACACAATAAGGATTTATCAGCATGAAGCTATTTAAAACCGCGATTACAGCCCTACTTGCGCTTTCCGTAAGTTTGCCTGCACTTGCTTCTGAAACGCCTAACCTCGATAAAATCAACGAACGTGGCTCACTGCGCGTTGGTATGTCGACATTTGTTCCTTGGGCGATGCGTAACAAACAAGGCGATCTCGTTGGCTTTGAAATCGACGTGGCGAAACGCCTTGCCGAAGATTCTGGTTGGAAAGTCGAATTTGTACCTACGGCATGGGACGGTATTATCCCTTCTCTATTATCGAAGAAGTTTGATGTGATCATTGGCGGTATGTCTATCACTGAAGCTCGAGCTAAAAGCGTATTGTTCACTGAACCTTACTCGCACTCTGGCGTTCAACTGGCGGCTAATAAAGAGCTAGCGGAAGGTTTTACTCAGATCTCTGATTTTGACTCTCGCCGTATAAAAATTGCAGCACGTCGGGGAGCATTCACAGTTCAAGTCGCTCGTGAAACCTTCCCTAAAGCGAAAGTTCTACAGTTCGATGACGATGCTCAAGCATTCCAAGAAGTGTTGAACGGCAACGCACACGCGGTTATCGCGTCTAGCCCGAAACCAGAACACGAAACGATCAAAAACGCAGACACGCTATTTATTCCATTTGAAGAGCGTCTGTCAAAAGGTAACGAAGCATTTGCAGTTCGCCTAGGTGAAACTGACAAGGCAGAATTCTTCAACGAATGGATCAAAGCACGTACTGAAGACGGTTGGTTGAAAGAGCGTTACGAGTACTGGTTCTCTACTCTAGATTGGCAAGACCAGATTGCTCAAGGTCAGTAATCAGAACTTTTGCTAGTGAATCGAGGCAGTGCGTTGTCTGCACTGCCTTCTCATCGGCAACTTGATTCGCTTTATTGATGATCTAAAACTCAACAAAACAGCCTACTAATTATTATTGTTTAAACAGGAATGACGTGAGTAGTACTAGCGCATTGACAACACCTAAGCCCAACGTTCATATGAAGCCTTGGTATCAACGCCTTAACCTTTTGGATGGCGTGTTACTCGCTGTCATGTGTGTATTTGCAGGCTGGCTTTATTATCGCTCTGCTGTTGGTATTAACTACCAATGGCGCTGGGAAGATGCGTTTACCCTGATTTTTATTCCGCCTTCTCAAGGCAGTATTCCCTATTTTTTCCAAGGCTTGATCGCGACACTGCGCTTAAGTTTATGGAGTATGGTGTTAGCACTCTCTTTTGGCACATTGTTAGGTGTGGCAAGACACTCAAAGATCGCTTTCTTCAAAACACCGGCACTGATTTTCATTCAGTTGGTTCGTAATATTCCGCCGCTGGTGTTTGTCTTTATCTTTTACTTCTTTGTTTCTAACCAGCTGATCCCATTGCTTGGTTTAGAAAGCATTTTACGTGAACACAACGGCGAGATTAATGCTGTTCAAGATTTTCTGTTCGGCCCAGCTAACCTTTGGGAAAACTTGGCGTCTGGTGTTATCTGTATTGGTTTGCTCTCTTCGGCTTACATCGCAGAAGTGATTCGAGCTGGCTTAGAAAGTATTCCTAAAGGGCAATGGGAAGCGGCCGATTCACTCGGCTTATCGGCATTGTCTAAGTATCGATTTGTGGTTGGCCCGCAAGTATTAACGGCCATCACACCGCCATTGGCTGGCCAAGCAATCTCTTTGGTTAAAGACACGTCGATTGTGTCTCTGATTTCTATCCAAGAGATGACTTTCGTTGGTACTGAAATGGCAAACTCGTCAGGTTTGATCTTCGAGATCTGGCTGATTGTAGGCTTCGTATATTTTGCTTTATGCTTTGTGCTTTCGCGTCTGTTCAAAGTGATTGAGCAACGTTCTAGTGCTTACCTTAACCATCAGTAACGTCATTAATAAGAAGTACCGACTCGCCCAGCTATTCATCACCCTTACCCATTTCACCTGATTGATTTAAGTTATTGATCAGTCAGGATTTATTCCTTCATATTTCTTCTTAGAAACACAGCAAAATGCTCGGCTAATCACTATACTTAACGTATCGAACTACGTTGATTCATCTCAAGGACATCGCTCAACATGGACAATCATAAAGAAAGAGCTTTTTACGCCGTTGTCGGCGCATTAGTTGGAGACGCTGCTTCAATGGGGCTGCACTGGCTATATGACCAAGAGAGGATCTTACACGTAGCAGGTTTTGAGCCAGAATTTCGCTCACCGAATCAGTTCGATTATCAAGACAAGGGCTACTTTGCTCACCAAGGAAAAACCGCAGGTGAACAATCACAGTATGGTGCTCAGCTATTGGCGATGGTCGACAGTTTAGTCGACAACCAACAGTACGATGAAGCGAACTACATCAAGCACTTCCGATTCTGGTTTGATTTTGGTGGTAGTTGGCGAGGCTATATTGATAAAGCGACTCGTATGAGCTTGTTGAACATCCATCAATTAGAATTGGCAAATGCCCCGATTACTGCCTGTGGCGCGGATGATACACAGCTCCCCGCAGTCTCAAAGATCATTCCATTAGTGGCGTGTACTTACACCTCTCACACCTTACCTGCAATGGTAGAGAGTGCGGTACGAGTCACTAATAATAATGATAAAGCGGTAGAGTGGGCACAAGCCATCACCCTACTGATTCAAGCCGCGATACAAGGCAATTCACCATTACAATCAGTAGAGATGGTACGACAAACCTGCAGCAAGTTTATACACGATCAAATCGATGAAGCCCTCTCAGCGCCTGAGCTTTCAATAACAGATGCCGCGAAAAAGTTCGGGTTGCATTGCGAATTGAGTGCCGCGTTCCCGCTGCTGATTCGCATCATTGCTGGCGCTCAGAGCTTTAAACAAGGTATCCGCGACAACATTTTATGTGGGGGCGATAGCTGCGGGCGTGCGATCGTGATTGGCGCGGTATTAGCGGCTTGCTTCTATGAAGAAGCCGGAGCGATTCCAACAGAATGGTTAAACCAAGTCGAACTCAATGGCGGCGTGCTGTCTTTACCTATTGAGTGATTTCCACAATAACGAACTAGAGTCTGACATAAGACAAGTAAACTTCTAGGTCGAAGACTGTCATTCCTTTAAGGTTGGAACACACTGCGATAACTCATTTTTCAGCCAAACCACAAACGGGCTTTCTGGCTCATCGCGCTTGTTATCTTGTGTGAGCAATATGTACTGATGACCGGAAGGCACAAAGCCGAACGGTGCGATTAAGTTGCCTCTATTCAAATCATCAACCACCAATGGATAAGAACCAAGAGCCGCTCCTAGCCCATCAACAGCCGCTTGAAAGCAGAAATAGAAGTGTGCAAAGGTCTGGTTTGATATAGTTTGTAACACCAATCGGCGATCAAATTCACTATCTTTGGTGATGGATGCCCAGTGGCTCCAAGCGTTTGGTCGCGTGCTGCTGTGCAGTAATTTTACATCGGCTAGCTTGTCTTTGACCTGTTGCCAGTAATCAGGCGAGAACACAGGGCCAACCCACTCTTCAACTAACGGTATCTGTTTGTAATGCTCGGTTACGTTGAAGTCGTCTCGGCGAATGGCCATATCTAATCCAGTTGCGCCTAATGTCACAGGCCCACCTGCGGTAGACAATCGAACATCAATTCCGGATTCGTTATAGAAATCACCGAGTCGAGGCATTAACCAGCGCATGGTCAATGTGGGTTCGCATGAAACCTCCAACGCTTGATGATTCAGCTGATTAAGCTTATGGACTCCAGTTTCCAAGGCTTGGAACGCTTGCTCTGTGTAACCTTTGAGTAATTCCCCCTCTTTGGTGAGACACACATTCCTGCCCTGTTTATAGAACAAGGCGTGAGATAAGTGATTTTCCAATACCTTGATCTGCTTACTCACTGCGCCATGTGTGATATTGAGTTTATCCGCCGCATCACTGTAACTGCTCGAATGCGCTGCTACGTGGAAAATATGAAATGCTTTCAAATGTCTCATGTGTGATTTTTTCTCACAGACAGATGGAATTCATTTCGATTATACGCAGCAATAAAAAACCATACAATGCTCGCTCATCAAATATAAAGAGTTGGAGTCATTATGGAGTGGTTAAGCCTAGCAGTATTGGGACTATTGATTGTTATCAGCCCAGGCGCTGATTTCGTTTTAGTTTTGAAAAACAGTGTCAATCAAGGAAGACAAGCAGGGATTTGGACTGCAATCGGTGTGAGTTTAGCGATTTGTGTTCACATCAGTTATTCAATGCTTGGGATCAGTTACTTAATCTCACAGAATGAGCAGCTGTTTGACATGATTAGATACGCAGGTGCAACCTACCTTATTTATCTAGGGCTAAAAGGTATCCTGAGCGCAAACAACAAACTTGCACCGATGGAAGATACGAAGCAAAGCACCAGTGTTTGGCGCTATTTAGCCCAGGGCTTTTTGTGTAACGTGCTCAACCCAAAAACCATGTTGTTCTTCTTGAGCATCTTCACTCAAGTCATCTCACCTGATGCAGAGAACCAGCATGTCGCACTCGGCTATGGACTTTATATGATTTTTCTTCACGGATTATGGTTTGGAGTTGTCGCCATGCTTTTCACTTCGAAGACGTTACAAAAGCACTTATTGAGAGCCAAGAAAAGACTCAATCAAGCGTGTGGGGTTGGCTTAGTGACGTTCGGAGCACTGTTGGCGATTAAATCGTAAACAAGCGAGTCAGAAATAGAAAGCGATTCAAACGACTGAATCGCATCTAACTGGGTCTTGGTAAAACTCTAAACAAGATTTATCGGTCTAATATCGGCACTATCAGGGAAGATAGCGTTGAGTTGTTTCACTTCTATCGATAAATGTCGGTTGAGCACACCCTTGATAACCGAACGCATATCAATCGTTGGATTAAGATCTCGGCCTTCATATAGTTGGCTTTGGCTCAAGCCCGGCCAATTGGCAATAACCTTACCACCCGCTCCTTTCAACGATGGCATCGTGCCACCTGCAACAAACATGACGTTGCCGGTGCCATGGTCGGTTCCTTTAGTGCCATTTTCTTTTGCTGTTCGACCAAATTCACTGGCTGCAATGATCACTGTCTTCTGCCAACGATCACCAAGTGAAGCCTTGAGAGCCGCTAACCCAACATCCAAAGTTTTAAGCTGATTACTCAACCGTCCATTTACGTTACCTTGATTGGCGTGAGTGTCCCACCCACCGAGTTCTAACGCTGCGATGTTTGGTCCGTTATCAGCCGACAATATGTCGCCTGTTTTACCCATCAATGATTTAAACTGTTTGCCGACACCTTGGTCGCCTACCAGTTGATCTATCTTCATGACACTTTCAAAGTTTGAAGACAGCATTTGGTCACTTTGAAACAACTCTTCCAGCAGTTCCGTTTGTTTATCACGTGTTTTTAAGCGGTTTGGGTACCAACTTGCCACGGTCGATTCGCCCTGCATGATAAGTGGTAAGCCCGAATCAATCGCTATTCCATCGTATTTTTCTGAGCTCAACGTGAGTAAACGGTTAATCCACCCTACGGTGTTAAACGGGTCGGAAGTGCCATTCTCTAATATTTTCTGTCCATCAAAATGTGAGCGCTCGCGATAAGCGGTTGAACAAGCGTGTACAAAGCTGAGTTCGTTACTTTTATACCATTGATGGCACTGCTTTAGAGACGGATGGAGCCCAAAGAAATCATCCAACTTCAGTAGCTGTTCTGGTTTCAATCCGATGTTGGGTCTCAAATTAGAGTAATCCGGATCGGTATGCGGCACTACAACATTTAAACCATCCATCGCGCCACGCAGTGATACCCAAATGAAGATATTGTCTGAAGCTGTTTTTGCAAAGCTTGGAAATGGCAGTATCGCACTGACGCCAACAGCCGCTGCAATGCCCATGAACTGACGGCGGTTAATACTATGTGGTGCTTTATTCTGAGAACAATCTGGCTTTTTCATACCCACTCCTAACGATATTGAAACTGCGGACTTAGCCACAACAGGGAAAGTTGCATTGCAGCGCTGTCGGCTTTGTTCAATACAATTTGGGTGTGTTCATCAATAGCATCGCCATATAAACCCGCGATCACTTTATCCACTACCGCTTTCGGCTTAACTCCTGACGCTTTAGCCGATTTTATTGCAACAGACGCAAGCCTATTCGCAACTTGCATACGTTGAGTCAACGCCGAAGGGCTATTGTAGTCTCTGTCTTGATCCGACCAGCCTGCAGGTGAACCCGGTTTAAAAGGAGGCTGCCCTAAATTGTTGAGTGCATTGAATGCCTGTTTCTCGTTTAAAGAAATATCGGCACTACGAAGAACGGCAAACAGCCACTCCTTCGGCGGTCTAAAACGATTAGGGTTAGGTTTACTCGCCTCAGCGCTGTTCAATAACAAGCGATAGATAGGCAGTAAATCTCCCTCGCCTTTCAGATATTCAGCAACCATTTGCTCTGAGAGTTCTTTAGATATGTCGCCAATGAAATGCTGGCAAAGCTTATCAACCAAGTGCGCAGCAGTGTCTTTGTGGGTCGCTAAGGTTTTTAAACACGACTCTCCTTGCGAGACCCCGGATTGAGAATAGGACTTTCCAAGCAGTGTGATACTTCCTGGCTCATGCAGATTATTAGCGAATCGAAAACCAGCATCAGGAGATTTGAATTTAATGCCCCAGCCTGAAATGCCTTTTGCTAAAGCAATAACATCTTGCTGAGTATAAGAACCGTCAACGCCAAGAGTGTGGAGTTCTAAGATCTCACGAGCGAGGTTCTCATTGAGCCCCTTATTACGGCGCTTTCCGACTTTTGAATTGGGACCAATCGAGAGTTGATTATCGAGATACAGAAGCATCGCAGGATGTTTAGAAGAAGCCATCAGCATCTCGCCAAAGTTACCATTCCAATGCTGGCGAACCACATCGTTTTCAATGCTGGCGGCCAAGGGCATCAGTTTTCGATTATCGACCGAGATGGCGAAGTGATTGCTCCAAAACTGAATGATGCGCTCTTGAAAACCATAAGGAGTTTCAACACTTTGTAGGTGGCGAGCTTGAGCTTGTTGTCGATACTGCGTTCGAAGAAAAGACTGCGCTTCTTTCTTCGTGGCTTGCATCTGTTGTTCGTCACCCTTGGCCTTCATTCGTTGTACACGATTCTCTCCTACTTTAATCAGAGTAGATTCAGTACTCGGTAAGTCTTGTATAGCTTGGTGAACGAATGGCTTTTTATCCAACTGTTCTACAGGAGAATAATAGGTTGTTTGACCTAGTTTTGGCCCAAAGCCAAACCTTTGTTCACCCACGATTTTTGAAGTCGGGTAATAATTCATTGCACACTCCCTTACGCTCGATCTTTTCTAAGTGTAATCGCTTAGTCATCAAGCATAGGGAGCTTTACAAGGTTTTACGTTAGATAAGTGTCAGGTGCCTATCAAGTTACCGACACGGTGTGATCATTTTGAATGAGTGTCTATTTACGCCACATATAGACAAACTGATCGTTTTGCGAGGTGATTTCGAAGCCAAACCTTAAATACAACTCCCCAACTCGATTACCTTGCAGGTAACAAAGTTCGACGGGTTTATTGAGGCTGTCAGCCTTAGTTAAGCAATCTTTCAATACTTGGCTGCCAATGCCCTTTCCATGATACTCAAGTAGTAAGAAGAATCGGCAAAAATAGAAGTGCTCGCCTTTGTCTTGCAACAACACACTACCAATCGTTTTACCTTGATATTCAATGATTTCAGGGCGTTCTTCTGCCCACTCTTCGGCGTGTATATCTCGTTGAATTTGTTCATCCCAGCCAAATACGGCCTTGATTGGTTCAAACTCAGCGGCCTTCTTAAGCTCGAACAGAAATTCATAATCTGATGACTGAGCAGGTCTTGTTGAATACTTCAAAATACCTCCAACAATAATTGGCTATGGCTTCATTTTCGTTTAAACCGGGACATAGTAACCCCGATCAAACCAAAAGATGCCACGCTTAAATGTTCATTTTGGTTCTAGTTGGTAACGTAAGACTTCGTGTTTATCTTGCTCTGAATAAAAGGTATTCAGGAATTGTCCACCGCACTTCTCTATCACCTTTTGCGAAGCAATATTGCCCCTCTCACACGTAATAATAGCGCTTTCGGTCAATACGTGTCGTTGAACCCAAGACAACATATGACTTGCGATACCCCGCCCTCTGGCTTGTGGCAGCGTCTCATATCCGATATGTCCAATAACATCGTGAATGTGCGGACTGGTACCATGACGAACTCTTATGACACCAAGGATTTGACCAGAGTCGATACAAAAATACGTAGAAGCAGGCGTCCACCCTTCTGGCAAACCCTCGCCTTTTGAATAAGCAATTCGTCTTTCTAAATAGGCATCACTGCCATCGGAAATCCCCGTGTAAATATCTACCCCATCCTCAGCGCAAGCGTTCACATAGTAATGAAAGGCCGTTGAATGTGAAAGAGCAGCTTTAACCATGTCCATATGATGTTGATTCTCCAACGGCTTCTACGCTATTTAGTTCAGGAGCGACTCGCAATTTTGACCTATTATCGACTACTGCTTCTTAACGTACTTCGCCGTAACCAGCATTTCACCGCCACCATCCAGCTTGCAATCTAGTTGGTGATCTTTGCCTTCATTGATGCGTCGAATCACAGCTTTAGTACCAATTTTCAATACGCTAGAACTGCCTTTAATTTTTAGATCTTTAATGAAGGTAACTTTATCGCCACTTTCCAATACAACGCCATTCACGTCCTTAACACGCGCGGCTTCTCTTTCTAAACGCTCTTCTTCTGGGTTCCATTCGTAGGCGCACTCAGGGCAGATTAGGTTGTTTTGGTCTGGGTAAACATATTCAGATTGGCATTGCGGGCAAGGAGGTAGAGACATACGTTAATACTTAATTTAAATAGAATTTGTTCCATTTTAATGGCTCTTGTCAGGCTTAGCGAGCATAAATCTAACAAGTTTTACGGAGAGCTAATTGTCTTCAAAAAAGAGCAGCACCTAAAACGAACAAACACAGCCGCTAAGCTGTGTTTGTTTAAAGGTTTGAAAAGCGGAACGGCTTAACGTTCGACTTTTGGTGAGTAAATCGAGTAAGCGGTAATTTGCCCTGCCACGATTGCCGAGAACATGAATAACGCCGATAAACCAATACTCGGGATAGGCAAAATCGATTGTTCAAACACCGACTGGCTGGCACTCACTAATACTCGGCTACCCGGAACCAAGATGATGATCCCTTGCACGATATAAATAGAACCCGTGAGCTCCATCTTCTTGGCAATCCAAGTTCCGTACAAAGTAATAAGAACCGTCGTCACCCAAGTGCCGACAACCCAACCACTATCAAAACCTAGATAGAATGGGCCCCACATACCGAGAACGGCAACTGGCAAACCAAGTAAGATGTCTTTAGGGCGAGCATTGAACATCACACCGATAGACACAGAGATCAGCACCAAGCCAGATATGTGCATCCACATCGGTACCGCGTTGGTATAGTCGATGGAGACCGCTTGTCCCCATATCGCTTCACCGATGTTGAGCCCCATGATAATCCCGACAAACAGCTTAATCAGGGTTAAGGCGCTCTGCCCTAGCAAGCTGGTACCAGAAACCAAGTCATTAAACGCCAAACATTCTAATGCGTTAGCTATGGATAACCCGGGGACAAACAAGACAATCGAGGCGATACACAACGCCCACACCGGAATCGGCAACCCTGTGCTCGCCAGAAACGCCACGAAGATACCGGTTAGCAGTGCCGAGATGAACTCAACCGCGATAGCACGACGTGAATGAAGAACTTGCTGACATACCCACACCATCAAACCCAATAACGCAGAAAAGCCCACCGCTTCCAACGTACTGCCCACCAGCATCAAATAAGCAGGCGGAATACCCATATTGGCAAGTGCAGTCACAAATTTTGAGTAACCGACAGGTTCTGGTACAGGCTCACTGCTTGGCTGGTTAATACGAATGATCGTATTGGCCAACAAACTCAGGTTAATTGACGCAGGCTTTAGACGCTTAAGAATAACGGCGTTGTTATCGTCTGGAAATTGATAGTTAATCGCAGTTGGCGTTGCTTGGATCATCACATCCACACCATGCTTTTTTGCATAGAATTGAGTGTATTTCTCTAGCTTGTAAGGAGCACAGCCACTGCGGTGAAGAGTGTCACCAATTTCAACAATTTTGTTAATTCGGAACTGAGAAGGCATGGGAATTTTAGGGGAGACAAAATGTGCGGCAAATGTACCAAACGATAGACGGAATGACGAGACTTTTGCGTGAATTATCAACTGAACTCGTTACTTTTTTCTGCAAAGGCTTATAAGTGTCTATAACTCTACTCATTTGGGATTAGTTTACTGAATGTTTTGACAGGCTGATAAGTTAAATTTATGCATTCAGATTGTTATTATCGGATGCTAAAACACGAATAAAAATCAGTTTATGTTAACACTCCAAATTCCTTAATTTTCAGGAGATTTATGACAACCAAGCACCACTGAAACAGGTTTATAAATTAAGGCGGATTTATCGCAAAAAGCAACATGACATTTACTATTATTTCTCGCCCTCCTTTTTTAGAGATTTTAGTCACATTTTATTCACTCTGAAAACGCCGAACATGATGGAAAAACTAGCGGAGTGGTGGTTATGCGAGCACTTAGAATAAAAATGAAAGAAAAAGGTTTCGTTTTCAGTTAGATGTGGCATTATCAAACTCGTTAAGACGATGTGCGTGCATCGTATAATGGCTATTACCTCAGCCTTCCAAGCTGATGATGCGGGTTCGATTCCCGCTGCACGCTCCAGTCTTCTTGATACCTCAGTCTTACTCTTAAGACAGTGTGCGTGCATCGTATAATGGCTATTACCTCAGCCTTCCAAGCTGATGATGCGGGTTCGATTCCCGCTGCACGCTCCAACTTATCCTTACGCTCCATGACGTGCTTTCTTTCAGCGACACGCTATTCAAAAACTTTCTCCGTTAGTTAAATCCATAGTCATTAAATCTATACTGATTAAACTTATTTTGTTTAAGCTTAGATTGACCAACCAAAGCTATTAACTCCTTAATTCGCTTCGTATTTCTGACACCTATCCAAATCACACATTGCAGTTCAGCTTTTAATGATTTTCAAAATTGTTCCAATTTAATAATCTTGGTCAATATCTGCAAAAATCATTGTGTTAATGTGCGCGCATTAGCAACAACCCATAAATAATAAAAAATGTTTAAAAGCAATGAGTTAACAATTAGCATCGAAGCAATTAATGTCGCGCTAGCAAAAGTTGAAAATGCCAATAAAATTCAGCTAGATACATTGAAAGGTTATGTGAACAGCGAGCCTGAACAGGCTGTACTGGCTTTTCGATCGCTGAATGAAGCAGAGTCAATCGATGACAAGTTTAAAAAGATCATGGCAGAGCTACCGCATCTGAGCGGCGAAGCACACCATCTGCTTGAAACTTCTATCTTGCTACAGTGACTATAAATAAAGATAAGCCTCAGCGAATCCCTCACAGCAAAGCGCTTTAAGGTATAAGTTAAGACTTATCTTTAATTTTCTAGCCCTCATTGAATTTCTAATTCAACAAAGCGCTATTGATTAACGTCTAAAGCGTTAACGACTTCACCATACCCGCTTCAGCGTGACCAGGGATATTGCACGCTAACTCTACGTTATTATCACCATGGAAATGCCACAGCAATTGCTTCGCTTTACCCGGCTTAACTGTAACTGTGCTACCCGAGTCATGGGCGTGATTACCCGTGTTTTTCATCATTTCACGGTGCTCTAGCTGCTCTGAAGCAGAACCAATCGAGAATTCGTGATCAATCTTGCCCGTATTCATCACAACAAACTGCACCACGTCGTTTGGCTCAATATCAACCTTGTTCTTAAATGTGATTTTCATATCGTCACTTAACAGAACATGAACCACTTTATCCGGCTTTGCGCCTGTCGCAGGCATACCCACTTCAGACATGCCTTCCATATTCATCATCGAATGGTCCATCTTTCCATCCTTCATCATGCTGTGATCCATTTTTGAATGATCCAACTCTCCATTTTTCATCATTGAGTGATCCATTTCAGCAAAAGCCGTTGCAGTGGTCAGTGTTAGAGCGATAGCAATTAGTGTCTTTTTCATGGTCGTTCCTTAGATTAATTCTGTTTTATGTTAGTTTCACATATTCATGTAATGCGCCCTTACCTCTCTGTTTTTGGTAAGTAAGGGCTAATAGTCAATACGTTATTTTTTTGTCACGCTTTGGCTTTGCGTAATCTCACGCTGTTTCCAGAGCTTAAAGATTGCAGGCAACACCAGTAAGGTAAGCAGTAGTGCAGAAGCCATACCACCTATCATTGGCGCGGCGATTCGTTGCATCACTTCTGAGCCCGTTCCCTCGCCATACATAATTGGAATGAGGCCAATGATCACCGTAAGTACTGTCATCATCACTGGGCGAACACGCAGTCCTGCACCCTCACGAATCGCATCCGTTAAGTCTTCACTCTGAAGTGCTTGCTGGTTCTGCTCCGCATCCAATTTTTTGTAGTGCCATGCTTGGTTTAGGTAGACCAACATAATGACGCCTATCTCAATAGCTACCCCGGCAAGGGCGATAAAGCCCACACCCACCGCAATCGAGAAGTTGTAATTGAGGACATGCATCAGCCATAAACCACCCACCATTGCGAGTGGCAATGTCAGCGTGATCATCATCACTTCACCGACACGGCGGAAGCTCAAATACAGCAGCAACATAATAATGGCAATGGTGATAGGCACGACCACACTTAAGCGATCTTTGGCGCGTTCCATGTACTCGTATTGACCAGACCAAGCCAGTGAGTAACCCGCAGGAAAAACAATTTGATCGGTAACGACTTTTTGTGCCTCTGCCACATAAGAACCAAGGTCACGCCCTTCGATATCCACGAACACCCAACCATTAGGACGCGCGTTCTCCGTCTTAATCATTGGTGCCCCATCTTCATAGCGAATATCCGCGACATCAGACAAAGCAATTCGCGCTCCATTTGGTGTCACTAACGGCAGGTTCTGCAGCTTAACGACAGAATCACGATAGCTTTGTGGGTAACGGACATTGATTGGGTAACGCTCTAGCCCCTCAACGGTTTCGCCCACGTTCATACCGCCAACTGCGGTCGAAATAACCTGCTGAACCTCTTTGACGCTTAATCCGTAACGAGCAGCAGAGCGGCGCTTGATGTCTATCGTGACATAGCGACCACCAGCCACACGCTCAGCGTAGACAGAAGCCGTACCACTCACGCTATTGAGGATGGGTTCAAGTTGAGAGCCAATATCCTCAATCACGCTCAGATCTGGGCCTGCGATTTTGATACCAATTGGCGTTTTAATACCGGTCGCCAACATGTCGATACGCGTTTTGATTGGCATGACCCAAGCGTTGGTCAAACCGGGGAATTGAATCAGATCATCAAACTCTTTACGCAGAGACTCCGTAGTGACACCGTCACGCCACTGTTCTCGCGGTTTAAGCTGAATAACCGTTTCAATCATGGTTAACGGTGCAGGATCGGTTGCTGTCTCTGCTCGGCCAATTTTGCCCCACGTGGTTTCGACTTCTGGAATGGTTTTGATGAGTTTGTTGGTTTGTTGCAACAACTCACGCGCTTTACCAATTGAGATGCCCGGATACGTGGTTGGCATGTACATCAAATCCCCTTCATCCAAAGGAGGAATGAACTCACTACCAAGCTTACTGGTTGGGTAATAAGCAGACGCCATTAAGCCAAGTGCGATAACAATCATCACCTTGGGATACTTGAGGCTGAGGTTCAGAAGCGGTTTATACATCGCCACTAGGCTGCGGTTTACTGGGTTTTTGTGTTCAGGTAGCACGTTGCCACGAATGAAGTAACCCATTAGCACAGGCACAAGCGTGATAGCCAAACCGGCTGCAGCGGCCATTGCATACGTCTTAGTAAACGCAAGTGGCGAGAACATCTTGCCCTCTTGCCCTTCTAGCGCGAACACAGGCACAAAACTCAAGGTAATGATAATCAGAGAGAAGAACAGCGGCGCGCCAACTTCTTCTGCTGCCTTACCAATCACTTGCCAACGGTTTTTGTCAGTGAGCGGAGTCCGTTCAATGTGTTTATGAACGTTCTCAATCATCACTATGGCACCATCCACCATGGCGCCAATCGCAATCGCTATACCGCCAAGAGACATGATATTGGCGTTAATACCCTGCCAATGCATCACAATGAATGCACCCAAGATACCAACAGGCAGGCTTAGTGCGATAACCAGTGATGAGCGGATATGGAACAAGAACAGCGCACACACCACGGCGACCACGATGAACTCTTCAGCCAGCTTCTTCCAAAGGTTTTCAACGGCTGAATCAATCAAAGTCGAACGGTCATAAGTCGCGACAATCTCGACACCATCAGGTAAGCCAGCTTGCAGTTCAGCGAGTTTGGATTTAACCGAGTCGATCACTTCACTGGCATTTTCACCAAAGCGCATCACGATAACGCCGCCAACCGCCTCGCCCTCACCATTGAGTTCCGAGATACCACGACGCATTTGTGGGCCAAGGTTAATATCGGCAATGTCGCCCAATAACAAAGGAGTACCTTTGTCAGTCACTTTTAGCGGCAAAGATTGAATGTCTTCAATGCTTGTCAGGTAACCGGTGGTACGAACCATATGTTCGGCTTCCGCAATCTCAACAACAGACGCTCCTGTTTCTTGATTACCATCTTGGATTGCCTTGTTGACTTGCTGAAGCGTTAGGTCGTAAGCACGTAACTTGGCAGGATCAATCTGTACTTGGTACTGCTTCACCATGCCACCAACGGTCGCCACTTCAGACACGCCTTCTACAGTTTGCAATTCATACTTCAAGAACCAATCTTGCAAACTACGAAGTTCCGCTAAGTCGTGCTGACCTGTTTTATCTTGCAACACGTAGCTGTAAACCCAGCCCACACCGGTTGCATCGGGTCCTAGTGTTGGCTTGGCACTCGATGGCAAGTTAGGTGCAACTTGGCTTAAGTACTCCAACACTCGTGAACGTGCCCAGTACATATCGGTATCGTCATTGAAGATGATATAGACATAGGAATCACCAAAGAACGAGTAGCCACGAACTGTTTCAGCACCCGGTACAGCTAACATGGCGGTGGTCAATGGATAGGTCACCTGATCCTCGACCACTTGTGGGGCTTGCCCCGGATAACTGGTTTTGATGATCACCTGAACATCTGACAAATCAGGAATGGCATCGACAGGTGTATTTTTAACGCTGTATAAGCCGCCAAATACGATGGCTACAGTAGCAACCAACACTAAGAAGCGGTTGCTAATAGACCAGCGAATGATTGCATTGATCATAGTTCGCCCTCACCCGTGCTATTCGTCGGTTCGAGAGATTTGAGCACATAATCAGAACCTTGCTTCGCCACTAGAAACCGAATGGTTTGACCCTCGGAAAACTCAGATAAATCAAGGTCATCACTGGCTTGGAAATTCATTTCACCCGCTTTCCAATTCCACTCAGGGACTGGCTGATGTTTTACGGTGATCATGCCAAAATCTGCCATCAACATAGTGATGTCACCCGTTACCCAAACTTCGCCAGCGATCTTGTGTTTGTTCACCTTGTAATCCACAACCTCGTACTGCCCTGACTCTGTCTTTCTCATCTCAAAGTCAATTGCCTTACCACGTTGCACGTCACTCATGTCCAAGCCTTCCACAAAGGTGAAATTCATCACCATGCCCGGCCAATCCCATTCTGGAACAGGCTGATGGTTAATCGTCACCATACGGCTGCCTTGCATAACATCGGAAATTTCACCGTTTGCCCATACGGTTTCCGCTTCTTCCTCAACACCATTGATGCGTGACAGATCAGCTGATTGGCTCGATTCAGAATCCAACATGAAGTGTGCAGAAGTGACAATACTCTCACCTTGCTCTAGCCCTTGAAGCACCTCTATTTTTTCGCCAGCTTCACGACCAACCTCAATACGAGCAGAGCGATACTTGCCAGAACCTTCTGACATCACCACTCGAGTCATACCACCGGAGTGAATCACCGAAGATCTTGGGATAGTAAGAACCGCTTCATCACTAATGGGTTTCAGCGCAATATTTGCAAACATATTTGGCTTAAGCTCGCCATGGGGATTGGAGAACTTCAAACGAACGCGCAAGGTTCGAGTTTTCGGGTCCAGAATTGGGTAGACATAATCGACGTTGCCCTGCCACTCCTTACCGGGAATCGCATCCAGTGTCATTTCGGCATTGCTGCCTGATGAGATCCAGTGTGCTTGGCGCTCAAACACCTCAGCATCAACCCATACCTCGCCTAATGGGCCAGCACTGATCACCGCTTGTGCAGGTGAAAGATAACCACCTTCTCGAATATTCAGGCTAGCGATGACACCATCCGCAGGCGCTTTGATTTCGATGGTTTGCGAGGCTTTCCCTTTACGAGCGATGGATCGTATCTGCGCTTTATCTACACCTAGGGTGACCAAGCGTTCAGTCGAGCCCTTGATCAAACCTTTACGACCCGTTTTATAAGCACTGATCAACTCTTCTTGTGCTTTAACAAGCTCTGGAGAATAGAGTGTGAAAAGTACATCACCTTTGTTTACCTTCTCACCCACTGCGTTGATGTAGAGCTTCTCAACCCAACCAGCTGCTCTTACGTTGGTTTGCCACAATGTACTTTCATCGAACGCCACATAACCCACGGTTTCAATGCGCGGTGATAGCGCTTCTCGTGTGACTTGTGCGGTTTTCACGCCAAGGTTATTTTCCACGGAAGAATCAATAAACACGGTTCCGGGCTTATCTTTAGCTCCGCCGTTCACATCGTCTGCATACACAGGGATAAGATCCATCCCCATTGGCGACTGGCCCGGCTTATCACGCTGATAATTTGGGTCCATCGGAGCTACCCAATACAAAGGCTCATCGCTGGCCTGTTTACTTACATCTGCGCCTGTACTCGTTGCCATTGCTGACATGTTATGTGTTGGATTAATTAGAAAATGGTTCACACCAAAACCCAATGCACCACCGACCAATAAAGCGATTGTTGCTACTTTTACTGTACTCATTGTCTATTCCCTTATTGATTGGCTGTGTGTTTAGTTGCGCTTGAGCTGAGTTGTGGTTGGTTTACTTGGTATTCAAAGCCACTGACTAACGCCGCCAGTTTGCTGTTAACGATGTTGAGATCGGTGATCAAACGTTGTTGCTCTAACTTAAGCGCCAGCTCATCGGTCGTTGCTAAAATGACATCGTTAAACTGAGCGGTATTGTTTTGATAGCCCCTTTCAACCGCGCTGATTCGTGCTGCGGTTTGAGGAAGCAAGGACGTTTGATAGCGATCTAATCGCTGGATCAGATTTGATCTGTCCACCAGCAATGCGTTCACTTGCGCGTTCATTTGGGAAAGTAAGGTGTCTTTTTGAGATTTGGCCGCACCAACTTGATACTGAGCAGCCGATAAGTTCTTATCTTGTCGGCTCCCTGTAAACAGCGGGATGTCGACTGTCAGATAAGCACTCACCAGGTCAGAAGCAGGTTCACCCGCCATGTTATTGGCTTGACGGTGTGCATACATCACTTCCACCCCAAACTGCGGGGTATAAGCTTGCTCGGCTAACTCGACCTGAGTTTGATTGGAGGAAATACTGACATCGGAGATCTTAACCAAAGGATGGTCAGTCAGTAGCTGGTAGTGCTTGGTTGAATCGATATTGGTCGCTAATTTGCTTTCCAACAACGACCAATCGATTTGGTTAGTTGCATTCAGTGTGCCCTGAGAATCAAGAACCTGAGAGCCTAGCCAATCAGAACCCAACCATTCAGAAAGCTGAGAGATTAGACGACGCTGAACCTGCTGGTTTGCCTGAAGTTTCTCATCAAGCTTACTCACTTGAAGCTGAGCGTTAAGCAGATCTTGCGCTTCACTTTTACCAATCGAGTAATTGGTTTGTACATAGTTTTCAAGCTCAACCAACAAACGACGATTTTGACGAATCACCGACTCAGCCTTTTGCTGATAACCTAACTTAAGCCAAAGCTGCGTCATGCTATTCGCAACCGTCAATTCTCTTGCTTGCACCTGCAAAGCTAAAGCATCAGCCTGCTGGCCTGCCTTTTTCTGTTGGAGGTTAAGCGTATCGCCACGCTCAAACTGCTGCATCAGCCCTACCGATATATTGGTCATCGGGTCTTCATCGAATTGAAAGCTATCGACAGGCAAACCGCCAAATCCAACTTTCAATTTCGGGTCCATTAAGGTCGAGCTGGCAATGCCCGTTTCTCGCATCGCTTGAGACTGAGCAAAGTACTGTTTGCGATTTCCATCTTCGCTTAACGCTATCTCAATCAGTGTATTGAGTTGCTGCGTCGAGCTTGCTTGGTCATGTGCTGAAATGTGTTGAGCATTTGAAGCTGACGCCGTGGTAGCCGCGAGCGTAGCACTTGAAAACAAGGCCATAGGCAAGGCAGCAGCAACCACTAAGCTCGTGTTCATGACAAACACAGAGGTTGTTGGTTTCATATTCACAATGAATGTCCATATCTAGCGCTAATTAGCGCATAAAAAAGAATGGCTTATCAGGTTTATCTAACTGATATAGCTGTATTTTTAGATATAGATTTATGCGGAAGGTGGGCGTAGCAAAGATTGAGCGCGTGCGACTTTCTGGCCAATCGTGACCGATTGAAAACGAGCTAATGAAAAGGAAAGTTGATCAACGGCTTGAACAGCCTGGATTGGATAGGGACTTGCAGAACACATTG
This sequence comes from Vibrio sp. ZF57, assembly GCF_001691235.1. NCBI lineage: Bacteria > Pseudomonadati > Pseudomonadota > Gammaproteobacteria > Vibrionales > Vibrionaceae > Vibrio > Vibrio sp. ZF57. Next base: position 78,517 of record NZ_MAKD01000041.1, read on the forward strand.
AGGCACAGCAATCGGCACTCGAACAATGGTTACCCATCATCGGACTGCCGTCTTCGCTCATTGAAGACATATCGAATTGAGCCATCAAAGCATGGGCACTCATGTTAGAGTCTTCAGCGTGTACTTCTTCACTCATCACATGACACCCTGCCATTGAATCATTAACCGAAGTATCGCTGTGGTAACAAGCCGACTTGCTCGACCCCATTTCCATCATCATTACTTCAGTCATCAAGGCTGAGGAGCTTGAGGCATAGCTAGACATCAACATCGCAATGATGCTGAAAACAATAATCCAAGTTTTTCGGAATGTGTTTGTCATAGTTTACCTTTGAATTTACAACGCAACTATAAACGTTCCCCTTAGGGTAAGGTCAATGCCATTGTGCCGATATTTACCTGACCGTTGAAAAAGTATTCATCCTCTCTTTCATCAAAATGAGATAATTCTTCGACTTTGCAGTTTTTTCTTTAAAAATTATCCAATTAGCTAGCGAAACCTCTATCTGTGTATTTTACTTAAGATAGTGCAACCACGATTCACGGATGATAAAAATGGCTAACAAAAAAAACGTCGAAGCAAACAAGAAAAATACAGAAATCAAAAATAAGAAAAGTAACAAGCTAGAACAAAAGAAACCAACACAAAAAAAGAAGCGCAGACTGCATTCACATCTAAAAGTGAATATCCCACTTTTTCAGTCACTCATTATGATTTTGCCATCATTGGCTAAACACGCTGCTGCAGAAAGTATAGACAATTCCAGCGACGCTGCAGATCAAGTAACCGCAAATAACGTGACCGAAAAAGATGTCACCGATGACCATAGCAAGGCGGACTCATCAGCGGTTGCTCTCCAAAAAGCTCAGACGAGTGACAGCGACGTAAACTCCACCTTAAGTGCAAGTCATGCCGCCCATGGTTCGAGCTCTCACTTGGTTCCTTCTCATCATTTGTCGACGCTTTCTCACCCGCAAGTCCATTACATTCCTTCGGTATCGATGCCGACTATCTCCTCAGGGAGTAACGGTCAGCCGACTCATTCGAATGCGTCTACGACGCCCGCTTTACCTGTCACTTTTATGCCAGAAGTCATAAAAGGTACCTACGGAGAGCTTCATGTTGATGCAAATGGTCAATACACATTCGTATTGAATCCAAATTCTCCTCAATACATCCTGTTAAACCAGCACCAACCAGGTACTGATCATTTTGCGTTACATCTATCTAACGGCTCGAGCATCATTGTTCAGATACCGGTAACAGGTAAGCAAGACACGCCAAATATTTCTGGAGACTTAACAGGTGTGGTAACAGAAGATCACAATATTGATTCACAAGGCTTGTTACATGCGAACGGCAAAATCGATGTCATAGACCCTGACCAAAATGAAAGTTCGGTTACGCCGGAAGTTATCTCAGGTAAATATGGTTCATTAACTATCGATGCTGATGGACATTGGCAGTATCAAGTTGATAACTCGCTCTCTAATGTTCAAGCTTTAACCGCAGCCACTTCACTGCATGAAAGTTTCACAATTCACACCAAAGATGGCACACCGCAAACGATCGATATGACGATTGGCGGAAACGACGACAATGCCGTAATTACGGGTGTGGATGCTGGCACGTTAACTGAAGATTTAACGACACAAGTTCAAGGGCAGCTTTCGGTAACGGACTCTGATCTTGGAGAGGACCACTTTCAAGCCTCACAAGTGACTAGTAATTTCGGTACGCTAAGCATCACCAAAGACGGTGCGTGGACATACAATTTAGACAACAATAACCCAGTAGTTCAAAGACTTGGCCAAGGTTCAACTGCGACAGACATCGTCACTGTTCACTCTGCCGACGGTACACCTCACAACGTAACTATCAACGTGAGAGGCACTAATGATAATCCAGTAGTAAGCAGTCAATCTCCACACCTCCCCTCAAAGGCAAATATTAGTGCACCTCCTTCGGGACTGGGGAAAACCATATATGAGGATGTAAATGTGCAAAATGGCCATTTACATACCGGCGGTCAATTACATGTTGATGATAAAGACTTCAACGAATCAACATTTTTGCCTGAGAATCTACATGGGGCTTATGGCGAATTAAAACTTACGAGTCAAGGCACTTGGTCTTACATTGCTAACAATAACAATCCGAATATAGAACAACTGAATAATGGCGACACGCTAACCGAGCGCTTTAAAATACATACAAAAGATGGATCGGTATTTGAACTTAATGTTTATATCAATGGCACCAACGATAAAGCGACGGTCAGTACAGCAACGGTCAGTATAGATGAAACCGACAGAGCGGTAACGGCTTCAGGTACGCTAACCAGTACTGACGTGGATAACGCCGATAATACGTTCACACCGAATTCCATTTCAGGCACTAACGGTGACCTGACTATTGACGCCAATGGTCATTGGAGCTTCACAGCTAACAGCGCGTTTAATCAATTAAACGTTGGCGACAAAGTCGAAGAAACCTTCACTGTGTCATCTGTTGATGGCACACCGTCGACCATCAAGGTGACGATTAATGGCACTAATGATAAAGCTACTGTCAGCAGTGCGACCGTTGCCATCGATGAAACCGACAAAGCGGTAACTACCTCAGGAACCCTAACCAGCACCGATGTTGATAATCCAGATAATGCATTTACGCCGGATTCTATTTCAGGCACCAATGGCGACCTTATTATTGATGCCAATGGTCATTGGGTGTTCACCGCCAACAGTTCGTTTAACCAATTAAACGTCGGCGATAAGGTCGAAGAAATCTTCACGGTGTCGTCTGTTGATGGCACCCCTTCGACCATTAAAGTTACGATTAACGGCACTAATGACGCAGCGACAGTCAGTACCGTAACAGTCAGTGTGGATGAAACGGACAGCGCCATAACAACTTCTGGAACCCTCACCAGTACCGATGTTGATAATCCAGATAATGCATTTACGCCGGATTCTATTTCAGGCACC
>NZ_MAKD01000041.1:81514-81671 GCF_001691235.1 Vibrio sp. ZF57
CGGTGACCTGACTATTGATGCTAATGGTCATTGGGTCTTCACCGCCAACAGTGCATTTAATCAATTGAATGTCGGCGATAAGGTCGAAGAGACCTTCACGGTGTCGTCCATCGATGGTACCCCTTCGACGATCAAGGTCACGATTAATGGCACTAAC
>NZ_MAKD01000041.1:81681-82132 GCF_001691235.1 Vibrio sp. ZF57
GGTATCGTCGGTTGATGGCACACCCTCGACCATCAAAGTGACGATTAATGGCACCAACGATGCAGCGACAGTCAGTACCGCAACAGTCAGTGTGGATGAGACTGATAAAGCGGTAACGACATCAGGAACATTGACTAGTACCGATGTTGATAATCCAGACAATACGTTCACGCCGGATTCGATTTCAGGTACCAATGGCGACCTTACTATTGATGCCAGTGGACATTGGGTGTTCACCGCCAACAGTGCGTTTAATCAACTAAACGTTGGCGATAAGGTCGAAGAAACCTTCACGGTGTCGTCTGTTGATGGCACAGCGTCAACGATCAAAGTGACAATTAATGGCACCAATGATAAAGCGACGGTCAGTACCGCAACGGTCAGTGTGGATGAAACTGACAAAGCGGTAACGACATCAGGAACATTGACCAGTACCGACGTAGATAATCCA
>NZ_MAKD01000041.1:82142-82447 GCF_001691235.1 Vibrio sp. ZF57
TAGCGCGACCGTTGCCATCGATGAAACCGACAAAGCGGTAACGACATCAGGAACATTGACCAGTACCGACGTAGATAATCCAGATAATGCATTCACACCGGATTCAATTACTGGCACCAACGGTGACCTGACTATTGATGCCAATGGTCATTGGTCGTTCACCGCGAACAGTGCGTTTAACCAATTAAACGTCGGCGATAAAGTTGAAGAAACCTTCACGGTGTCGTGTGTTGATGGCACACCCTCGACGATCAAAGTGACGATTAACGGCACTAACGACGCCGCTACTGTCAGCAGTGCGACCG
>NZ_MAKD01000041.1:82457-82566 GCF_001691235.1 Vibrio sp. ZF57
CGAAGAGACTTTCACTGTCTCGTCTATTGATGGCACACCGTCGACCATCAAGGTGACGATTAATGGCACTAACGATGCAGCGACAGTCAGTACCGCAACAGTCAGTGTG
>NZ_MAKD01000041.1:82576-83156 GCF_001691235.1 Vibrio sp. ZF57
GGTAACAACCTCAGGCACCCTAACCAGTACCGACGTAGATAACCCAGACAATGCTTTCCAGCCGGATTCTATTTCAGGCACCAACGGTAACCTGACTATTGATGCCAATGGTCACTGGAGCTTCACTGCCAACAGCGCGTTTAATCAATTGAATGTCGGCGACAAGATCGAAGAGACCTTTACGGTATCGTCGGTTGATGGCACACCGTCAACCATCAAAGTGACGATTAACGGCACTAACGATGCAGCGACAGTCAGTACCGCAACAGTCAGTGTGGATGAGACTGATAAAGCGGTAACGACATCAGGCACGTTAACCAGTACCGATGTTGATAATCCTGATAACACATTTACGCCAGACTCCATTGTTGGAGCTAATGGCGACCTAACTATTGATGCTAATGGGCATTGGGTGTTCACCGCCAACAGTGCGTTTAATCAATTGAACGTCGGCGATAAAGTCGAAGAGACCTTCACTGTATCGTCTATTGATGGCACAACGTCAACGGTCAAAGTGACGATTAACGGCACTAACGACGCCGCTACTGTCAGCAGTGCGACCGTCGCTATCGATGAAACC
>NZ_MAKD01000042.1:0-254 GCF_001691235.1 Vibrio sp. ZF57
GATTCCAAATCCGCGTGTTGGGAGTTCGAATCTCTCCACCCCTGCCATATTTAAAGCTCCAGCAGAAATGCTGGAGCTTTTTTGTATCTGTCACTTTTTCAAAGTGACGTTGAGGACCGGAGTGTCAGCCAAGTCGACTATATTGATCCCCATCGAAGCAGAAATCCTAGAGTCTTTTTGATTTATATTTGTTCGATTTTTAATACCAATCCGGAAAATTAACTGATCAGGTCAATCCAATCTCTTGTACACAT
>NZ_MAKD01000043.1:0-17296 GCF_001691235.1 Vibrio sp. ZF57
GATTTTTGAGCCAGAAGCTAGACGCTCCATTGATGTTTGTTGTGCGCTGTTTGCGTTGTTTAGGTAACGTTGCGCTGTCATCGCTGAAACGTTTGTATTTACATTCACTGCCATGGTGATTTCTCCAATTGATTTTCCGGTATAGCGGTTTCCGACGTCTCGGAAAACCAAGTAGTTCTCTCAAAGTTACTTTTAATAACGGCGCGAAAATCAGAAGCTTTAGAAAAACTTTCAAAAAACCACAAAAAAAATATTAATCTAATATTTATCAACAACTTAATTTTCATCATTTTCTAATACAGCGATAGATTTCAATTGGAAAAAGATCTTAATCTGTTCAGAAAGCGTACGAACCGCCGTCTAAATGGCTCAAGGTCGAGAAATGATCAATCGCCAAAGATCTCTGACTTACGCAAATCTTGTGTAATAGATGACATTATTTGTCGTGAAGAAGAACCATCAAATAGAGATTTGGAAAAGGTAGTGCGAGAAAGTTCACAGGAAAATAAATAGCAAAAACAAGAAATACAGAAAGGAAAAAGCCCCTTTTCCTTTGAGAGAACCGGGGCTAGTTGGCGCGTCAGAGCCTGTGTGGAGATCATCGAGAAATGAACACATTTCCGACTTGCCGTTGCATTCTTACTGCAAAAATGGATAGCAGGTGAGAGATGAGAGAGCTAAACATTCAATAGTAAGTATGCTTGCCAGTTTCCCTTGCTGCATGGCTCACGTCTGAACACGAGCAGCAAGTTCAACCAATAACTATTGCAATAATGACATTGCAGAGTTAGGCAACTGTTTTGCTTGAGCAAGTATTGAAGTACCTGCTTGTTGCAGAATTTGTGATTTGGTCATTTGCGTCGTCTCTTTCGCAAAGTCCGTATCTTTGATTCGGCTGTTTGAAGCGTCTACGTTCTCTTGTACGTTTGCCAAGTTATTAATACTGTGGCTTAGACGGTTCTGTTTTGCACCCAAATCAGCACGCTGTGAATCCACGTACTTCATTGCAGAATCAATCACGCTGATCGCGTTCTGTGAACCCGCAACGCTGGTTAAGCTAACATCTTGAACCGAGGTTGCGCGGCCTTCACTCTTAATACCTAGCTCAGACGCTAGACCACCAGAGATAGACATTGGGCCATCAAGGTCAGGTTCAGCAACGAACAGTTGAATGCGACCATCATCAGTAACCGATGCGTTCACAAGATCAGACTGACCATTAATGTAAGTCGCAAGCTCTTCGATATCATCGCCCGCTTTGGTATTGATATTTAAAACGATGTCTTCACCCGCTTTGGTTTTGAATTCGAACTTAAGATCGCTCGCTGTTGGCGGCACTTCCCAGTTCTTATCTTTCGCGTTTTCTGAATCGAACGTAGTACCACCCATACGGTAGTCATCTGCACGGATACTTGTCAGAGCCATGATCATTGCTTCACCAGAGTTAGAACCGATCTGGAATGAAGCTTCACCGAATGAACCGTTCAGTAGACGACGACCACCAAACGATGTGGTTTCCGCAATACGGTTAAGCTCATCTTGAAGTGCCATTGACTCTTCGTTCAGTGCAGTACGCTCTGCCGGCGAGTTAGTGCCGTTTGATGATTGAATCGCTAGATCACGCATACGTTGTAGTACGTTAGTCGATTCGTTCATCGCGCCTTCTGCTGTTTGAGCAATCGAAATACCGTCGTTGGCATTACGCATTGCCACATCAAGACCACGAGACTGAGCGGTTAGACGGTTCGAGATTTGCAGACCTGCCGCATCATCTTTCGCGCTGTTGATCTTGTGACCAGATGACAAACGCTCCATAGAAGTCGCTAAGTCATTAGATGCTTTATTCAGGTAACGCTGTGCTGTCATAGCAGATACGTTAGTGCTTACATTGATAGCCATTTTGCTCTCCTTATGAGTTCGCAAAGTTTCTGCGAAGCGGCCAGCTTTACTCTCATATGGATAAGCACTGACCGTGTATTACTCGATAAACCCTATACAAGGTTTAAGATCTGTATTAATCATTTATAACCAACACAGATACAAGTTGTATGCCAAGTTTAATATCATATAAATAATTTTTTAATTATCTAAAAATCAGAAGCTTACAAACAACACTGCGCAATTATGATTTTCTACTATTAGAAGATGAAAAACATTCACCTTCCTTATTGCCGTTTTTTGCCGCTATTCTAGAAACATCATGCTTCGTACAAAAAAGCGGCAAACTGTGGCGTCATTCGCACGTATGGCATAGCACATACGGCAAGGAATCAACGCCATGGTGATCGACAAGCCACCATTAAATACCGATTGATCATTAAATATAGTTAAACAAGGTCAGGTCTTTGGTTTTGCCAAACGCTTGTTGAGAAGCTTGTAGTGCTCGAGAGTTTTCATTGAACTCAATGATCGCTTTCGAGTAATCCAAGTCTTCAAAGTTGCTTTTTGCTTTTGCTAAAGACAACTTGAAATCTTCATGTTGTTGCTCTTGAATATCCAAAGTACTCAAGCGTGCACCAACATCGGTTCTTGCCTTGGTCAAATGGATAAACGCAGCGTGGAACTCTTCAGTTACTTGGTGCAGTTTCGCTGTTGCTGATGCATCCGATACCGGGTTTTCAGCCTGCTCAGCAGCCTCTTTGAACGTATCAAAGATAGAGAAAGTCTCTCGTGGTTCTAAGGTGATCGAATCACCTTTAGTGATTTGGCCTTTGATTTGAATATTCAGCCCTTCATAAACAATGCCTGTCGAAGGATCAAAATCTTCTGCCGCAACCACTGCGCCGTCTTTTTCAAGCTGATAAGCGAAATTGCCCGTCTGCATGTCGACAAACGTCACTTTATAAGTAGACCCATCTTCATCGCTGTTGGTCGCACGCCCGAGCAATAACTCAGACGCAGGTTCAAGCTCGTACTGAGGTTCGTAGTCACCGAACGGGTTGTCTATTTCCATAAACATCTTGCTGCCCGGATCATTCATTGCCATTTCAAAGCTGCTTGCCACACGCATCTTGCGTTGGTAGTCATCACCTTGATATGTCACATTCCCTTCGTTATCTCGAAAGAAAGGCTGATTTTTCGGCTTAGTGCCTGCAAACGTGTAGTTACCCGACTCATCTTGAGAGTTGGCTAAATGCAGGAAGTTATTCGCCAGTTCTTGAATTTCACGCTTCTTAGCTAAACGGTCTTCCGGAGAAAGCGCACCGTTGATCATTTCCATCACGGTTCGTTTTGCTTCATCAGCAAAGCCTTCAGTGTTAGAAACCAATACTTCATGATGCTCAAGACGGTTTCTGACTAGAGTAATCGCATCGACATACTGTTTAAGCTGTTCTGACTGCTGACCAATGTTCTGTAAATAGTGCGTCGCTAATGGGTCATCACTTGGCGACTGTAACTTCTTACCCGAAGCAAGTTGTGCTTGGTTGTGATGCACCTTGTTCTCTTGACGGCGCAAGTCGTTTTGTACTGACTGATAATTATGGAAGCTAGAGATACGATTCAACATTTATACCTTCCTATCTCAGAGCCAAAATAGTGTTAAACGTATCATTGGCTGCTTGCATGATACGTGAAGAAGCCATATACGCTTGCTGAAATTTCATCATGTTTGCCGCTTCTTCATCGAGGTTTACTCCCGAGATAGAAGCAATACGTTCTTGAGCCGACTGTTTTTCTAATGTCGCAATATCACTCAGGCGATTTGCCGTTGAAGACTTCAAGCCCGTATTAGTATTCAAGTTGTGGTAAAGGTCTAAAATCGTAGACTCACCATCATTCAACAGCTTTCCTGTTTGAAGATCTTGTAGCTTACGCAGGTTACCGTTGTCACCTTCTGATGGGACAAGGTTTGCCGTAAACTTATCATTTGCCACCGCACCGGGTGTGAGCTCAAACGTTGTACCGTTGATGGTCACTGGCCCTTGTGGCGGATACGGTTGAGGCTGCATTAAAATGTTACCCTTCGGATCCGTCACAGCAAACTGCTCACCTTTTGGTGAGACAATCACTTCAAACTCACGCAGTTGACCTGCTTCTAGGATTTTAAATCCCGCTGTACCCTTGGCAAACGTGGTCGATGCCTCATAACTTTGCGCAGCAATGTCTTTCGGGTCTTTGGTTTCCATATGAATCTGCGCAGCAAAATTACGCGTTGGACGCAGTAACAGTTTCTCTCCTAGTTCAGGAGGGTTACGTACTTCCACTCGCATGCCATCAAGATAAAAAGCACTACCGCTAGAGTCGGTCGCCATCTTAACGGTCTCACCGTTCGGCTTAGTCACGACATAATCACTGCCATCGTATTTCAGTCCATACTCACCGCCTTTTAAGGCAGAAGTATCATCAATGTATACCGCAACATCGGCTTTCGATTGCCCGCTAGCCGTGACACGAGATTTTGCCACCAGCTCTGAGTTCACGTCGGTAAACAAGTCCTTACCTACGTTGCCGTTAAGATCCAAACCTTGTTCTTGAAGACTATTGACCTCATATGAAAACGCGGTCGCCAAACGACCAAGCTCATCCATGATTGCTGGGATATGTTCGTCACGCATGTCTAGCATGGCGCCGATTTTTCCGTCGATATCACTGCTGGTGATCGGTTTTAAAGACTTACCTTCAACAATCGCTAGGCGGCGCTGATGTGCATCGGGTAAGCCATCAACCATCTTCAGCTGACTCGCTTCACTACCAGAGACCAAGGTATGGCCATTACCAATATGGACATTAAACCCTTCGGCATTTGAGCGTGGTGTCACCGTAACTTTGGTGTAACCAGAAAGCTCATTAATCAACTTTTCATGCTGATCTCGTAGGTCATTATGAGGCCCAGGAGTTCGCATCATTAAACGCTGAACATCACGGATCTCGTACGCAAGTTGGTTAACTCGCTCGATACCCATATCTAATTTTTTATTCGTAGAATCAGACTGTTGACGAACTGTTTCATGAAATTCATTCAAGGTTTTAGTTACAAGCCCTGCTTTCTCTAACACGACCTTACGCGCACCCACATCATTTGGGGTATCGGCGAGAGTCTTAACGGAATCAAACCATTCGTTGAGGTTTTCTGGAATCTTCTTTGAAGCGACCGACGACAACATGCTCGACAGCATATCGAGGTTGGCTTCGGTATCGCCTTTGTTGGCGGCATTGGTTGTCGATAAGTTAAGTTCTTTGACGGCAAACTGATCCCAAGAGCGGCGAACATTTTCCACATGTACCCCCATACCGTAGGATTGCCCACCGTACTGGCGCGGGTCATTCACACCTTGAATCACAGACTGGCGGCTATAGCCCTCTGTGTTAGCGTTAGAAATGTTATGACCTGTGGTGTTGAGCTGTCTCTGAGCCGTAAGAACACTTTGTGCCCCTACATTCAGAAGATCCGACGCCATAATGCCCCCAAAAAACTTAACAAAACCAGAATGAACTGATTAACTACAACCGTATATTACTAAGATAAAAGCAATATATGTGCCAACACAAACAATAGGAGATTAAAAGACGATAATTTATTGAAGTGTAAGTAGATAACTATGGATTACGCGTAAGAACTGAAGAGGCGGAGAAGAAAAGAGCCTGCCAGTAGCAAGCTCTCTATGTTGATTTATGACGCTAGTTCATCTCATCAATCTTGGCTTTAACTCGTAAAACCTTGTCTGCATAGTTAGGGTCAGTTGCGTAACCAGCCTGATGAATACCTTTGATGAAATTCTCTGAATTGCCTTGATGCTGTAGCGCCGTTTCGTATCTTGGATTTTCGTTCAAGAACTTCACGTAATCATTAAAGCTATCTTCGAAATTAGAGTAAGAACGGAAGGAAGCTGACTCTTTAACGGCGGTTTTGCCATGGAACTCAAGAGTTTGAGTCGCGACCTTATCGCCCTTCCAACTTCTATCTGCTTTGATGTTAAATAAGTTATTGCTGTTGCCCAAAGAGTTCTTAACCATTTTAGAACCCCAACCCGTTTCAAGGGCAGCTTGTGCCAATAGAAGAGACGAGTCCACACCAAGCGCACTTGCCGCTTTTTCCGCGTAAGGCTTCATTGAGGTCACAAACGATTCTGGAGAATCAAAGGATACTGGCTGTTTTGCTGCTTGCGCAGGTTGAACGTCTGACGCTCGCTCTTCCGAACGGCCTGAATATTGCGGTCTTTGCAATGAAGCATCAAAGCCTTCACTGCGAACCTTCTCTTCAGACGTATCGCTTGCTTGGCCAGCGCTTAGTTGAGCCACGATCATATCTGCAAGACCTAACGAACCTGAAGCGCTTAACTCACTCGCCATTTGGTCATCTTGCATCTGACGATAGAACTGCTCGTTCTGGCTGTTCAACATATCCGACTTAAAGCTCGAGTTAGCATCGCGCATTGACTTAAACAACATCGAGGTGAAAATCGATTCAAACTGTTTTGCCGCCGCGGTTAATGCTTCTTTCTCGCTACCTTCTTCACCGTTTACCGCTTGTTGACGAAGGCGGTCTAGGCTACCGATATCGTGAATAAAGCCGATGTCATTGTTATTTTTAATCATGCTTTACCCCTTCTTAGATAATGATCAATTGGCCTTCAATTGCACCCGCTTGTTTCAGTGCTTGAAGGATTGCCATTAAATCAGAAGGTGCAGCGCCCACTTCATTGACTGCGCGTACCAAATCGTCCAGCGTTAGGCCAGGTTCAAATTTGAACATCTTACCATCGCCTTCCGTGATTTCGATATCAGAATCAGGGACCACTACAGTTTGGCCACCAGAGAATGCATTCGGTTGGCTTACGTTTAGATTTTCTTTAATTGCAACCGTCATACCACCGTGGGTGACCGCCGCCGCTTTTAGGCGAACGTGCTTACCAACCACAATCGTACCTGTACGAGAGTTGACGATGATTTTTGCAGAGCCTTCAGCAGGGTCGAACTCGATGTTTTCGATAGCCGACAAGAATGCTACACGCTGGCTGATTTCACGCGGTGCACGAACTTTTACTGAAGTTGCGTCTACCGCTGAAGCCATTTGTGGGCCTAGGAAATTATTAACCGCATCAGCCATACGCTGAGCCGTTGTGAAATCTGATTGGATTAGGTTGAAGGTGATGTAGTCACCACGACCGAATGGCGTTGGGATCTCTTGTTCAACCGTCGCACCGCTAGAGATGATACCAACGTTAGGGTTGTTACCGACAATCTTAGAACCGTCGTTACCTTGTGCACTAAAGCCACTTACCACCAAGTTACCCTGCGCGACCGCATACACTTGACCGTCTAGACCTTTCAAGAAGGTCTGTAGCAAGGTACCACCACGAAGGCTTTTTGCTGAACCGATAGAAGAAACGGTTACGTCAACTTCTTGGCCTTGCTTAGAGAATGCTGGCAGTTCAGCAGTCACAATAACAGCCGCGACGTTTTTGGTTTTTGGCTTAGTGCCGGGCGGCAATTGGATGCCAAAATTTTGCAGCATTGCGTTAAATGTTTGATCGGTAAAGGGAGTTGTCTCACCAGTACCCGGCAAGCCCGTGACCAAACCATAACCTACAAGTTGGTTACTACGAACACCCGCCACTTTTGCCACGTCTTTGATTCGCGCAGCATGGGCACTGGTGGCAAGAAATAGCATGCCGAATAGTACGAGTGTCAGTTTTTTCATTGAGTAACCTGTCTGTATTGCTTTAATTTATAATAGCTTAGCTAAATGTGGCTGAGTGATAGAGGCTGTCAGTATGTCGTCGTCCTATCAAGCTCTACAGAGATACATTAAAGAATCGTGCCAAGAATCCAGGCTCTTGCATATCTTTCTGTACGCCAGTCCCTGAGTACTGAATTCGTGCGTTAGAAACACGGTTTGAAGCAATGGTATTTTCGAAGTCAATATCGTCTGGACGGATGGTACCGCTTAGGCGGATGTACTCATCGCCGGTGTTCAGTGTCATCCACTTCTCACCACGAACCACTAGGTTGCCATTAGCTAATACTTCGATGACTTCAACGGTAATGTAGCCGCTGATGCTGTTACTTTGGTTGGCTGACGCATCACCAGCAAAAGTATTGGTGTTACTCAGATCATAAGAGAAGTTGTACTTGTCGATCGTCAGATCTTGACCACCAACAGCCAGCGGCTCCATTGATGCATCATTCGACTTAGACATGTCTGCGTTGGCTTTTTTGGTCGCTCGAGTATTCTCATCTAACGCTACAGTAATTATGTCACCAATACCACGCGGTTTTGAGTCGTCATACATGCTGCCAATGTGGTTCACATTAAACAGTGAGCCCGTTGCCGCTGCGTAATGCTCTGGTTTCTGCTTGGGGTTGATTGGCGCCCATGCAGGGTCACCAGCAATTGGATCGGTTCGCCCACGAAGCGTGTCAATAATGCCAGAGCTCTCTTGCGCCGACTTATCACCTTCCACAGCATCAACCACTGTGGTTGCATTTTCTTCTGCCGGAGTCTCGATCGGGTCCAGAACAGCACATCCCGACATAGACATAAACAAAGCTAAACAAAAAATACGTTTCATGGCGATATACTCTCAGCAGGCAGTGGTAAATGGGTCAATTAGCAAAAACAGATAGATTAATTAAAAAAGTAAACGGCGAATAAACCAATTACAGCTGTTGGTTAACAAAGCTCATCATCTTGTCTACTGACGAGATAACTTTCGAATTCATTTCGTATACACGCTGAGCTTCAATCATGTTTACCAGCTCTTCGGTTACGTTTACGTTCGATGTTTCTAGCATCGATTGGCGGATGTTACCCAGGCCATCAAAGCCCGGTACACCCTCTTGTGGGTCGCCACTCGCGCCAGTTGGCAAGTAAAGGTTTTGACCTACTGGCTCTAGACCACCTGGGTTTACAAAGTCAGTAATGGTAATTTGACCAACCACGACGTTGTTTTGCTCGCCACGTAGACGAACCGATACTTCACCGTCGTTACCAACCGTTACCGAGATCGCGTCTTCAGGAATCACAATTTCTGGTTGTAGAGGATAACCTTGGCCCGACGTTACGATCGCGCCTTCACCGTTCAGTGTGAACTGACCATTGCGGCTGTAACCTGTTTCACCGTCTGGCATTTCAACTTGGAAGAAACCGTCGCCTTCAATCATCATGTCTAGGCTGTTAGATGTCGTTTGTGCGTTACCGTGAGTGTGCACTTTTTGAGTCGCGACGACCTTAGAACCGGCACCCAGCATCAAACCACTTGGCAGCTCAGTATTCTGAGACGATTGACCACCCGGTTGATTAATATTCTGGTAGAACAGATCTTCAAATACCGCGCGGCTCTTTTTAAAACCAATGGTCGAGGCGTTGGCAAGGTTGTTCGAAATCGTTGAGATATTGGTTTGTTGGGCGTCTAAACCCGTTTTACTTACCCATAATGCTGGATGCATAGCAATGTCCTTTAAATTCTATTAGCTCATACGAAGCAGTGAATCAGACGACTTGTCCATTTCCTCTGCTGTGCTCATCATTTTGACCTGCATTTCAAACTGACGTTGTAAGTCAATTAGGCTGGTCATTTCACCTACGGCATTTACGTTACTGCCTTCGATAGCACCTTTTAGCAACGTTACCGCTGCATCTGCTTCGTATGCCTGATCTGGGTTTTTCGAACGGAATAGACCATTCGTGTCTTTAAACAAACTTTGGTTGTCTGGACGTACAAGCTTAATACGATCAACCACGGCCAATTCTTCAGCTGGAGCGCCTTGAGGAATCACCGAAATCGTACCGTCTGTACCAATTTCTACTTTGCTAATTGGGATTGGCAGCGTGATTGGTGCATCGTTTTCACCAAGCACTAAGTGACCGCTTGCGTTGGTTAGTAAACCGTTTTGGTCAACCCTTAGGTTACCGTTACGTGTTAAACCTTCACGGCCAGTATTGTCCATCACTGAAATCCAACCATCACCTTGAATGGTAACGTCTAGATCTCGGCCAGTAGTAACCACACTACCCTGAGCGAAATTATGACCCGGACGCTCTGTCATGCTGAAAACACGAGTAGGCATGCCTTCGCCATACGCTTGCATTGAACGTGCCTGTGCTAAATCAGCACGGAAACCCGTTGTACTTACGTTGGCAAGGTTGTTTGCACGTAGCTGCAAAGCTTGCATATTTTGCTTAGCGCCACTCATGGCAAGAAACAGTGCGCGATCCATAATTTTGCTCCAAAAATCATCTTCTGGGGCTAATAAAGCAAACACTGTGCCAATATTTTTAACTGTTATTTATCAATAATTTAAATAGAAAACGAACAAGAAGGGTGATCATCAAAGGATCATTGAGGAAGAATTGTTGCCAGTGGCATTACCGGGCGGCAATAGGGGCGGCAAATAAAAAGACAAACAACAATACCCAATTCAATAACATTGAATTGGGTATTCGCAGATGATTCAAACGCTTTAAACGATTAACGAATCTGAAGAATATTCTGTTGTAGCTGGTTGTGTACTTCTAGAGAACGCGAGTTCGCCTGGAAGTTACGTTGAGCAGAAATCAAATCAACCAGTTCTTGAGTCATATCGATGTTCGACTGCTCTAGCGAGCCGTTGTTGATGCTACCAAATGAACCTTTGTTCGATTCACCCCAGATCTTGTCACCAGAGTCGTTGGTAGAATCCCATTGAGTACCGCCTTTCTTATCCAGACCTTGCTCATTTGGTACACGAACCAAGCCTACACGGCCAAGCATCACGTTTTCACCATTTGAATAAGTACCTAGAACACTGCCGTACTCATCGAAATCGATTTTTGTTAAGAAACCTGTTGTCGCGCCATCTTCATCAAACTTAGTCAATTCAAACGGAGCGGCAAACTGAGTTGAAGAATCTAAACCAAACTTAAGCACTTGAGTTGGATCAGCACCGTTCAAGTCAATAGGGTTCGCACCAGCACCCAGTGGTTCCGAGTTAATCGGCTGACCATTGTTTAGGCTTGCTAACGTACCGTCATTGTTGAACTTCATTGTGTGACCAACATGACCTTGTGCATTCGTCGCATCACCACCAGTAATGTTGACCGGCTTTTCACCGTTCTCATCTGACATGGTGTAGTACGTTTGCCAAGTGTTTGGTTGAGTCTGATCTTTGAGGTAGTAAGTCGTTAACTTGTAAGACTGACCCATAGAATCGTATACCGTCGAAGACGTTGCACGGTTATAAGTATCAGCATCTTTGAAGTTAAATGCAGCCGGGTCTTTAAGATCACCGTTTGCAGGAAGGTTAACCCCTACTTCAATGTTTTCTGTCTGTTTTGGTTTACCAAACTCAGCAGGAATGTCGAGAGGCTTTGGCGCATAAGAAAGAACTTCCCCCGAGTTTGGATCAACATCGTAACCTAAAAGAAACTCATCATTAGCGGTAACCATGTAGTTGTCTTTGTTTAGGTGAAATGCACCATTACGCGTTAATTCGTTAATCTCTGGCACCATGCGGTCTTTCGATACTGCAAAGAAACCTGTACCACTTACACGTAAGTCCATTGGGTTGTTCGTATAAATACTTGAACCTTCGTGGAACTGTTGCGCCACTTGGCTAGCTTGCGCACCGCCACCTGCCGTCGTTTTTGCGTTAGTGAACAACGAGCTTGAGTAAACATCACCAAACTCGGCACGAGACTCTTTAAAGCCAAATGTGTTCGCGTTCGCAATGTTGTTACTGGTTGTATTCAGGTCTAATTGTGCAGCGGATAGGCCGCTTAAAGCTACATATGACATTCCATTATTCTCCTAATCTATCTAGCTAGCATAGTCACTCAATAAAGAGCTACGCTTTACCAACTTCTAGTACTTCAGCAAGTCGTACTGGCGATGTGAAACCAGCCAGATTGAGTAGTACGTTGCCATCGCCCTTACCAAGAAGCACACTGTTCACGTTCGCATAACTGGAAACTTGGAACTCTGTGTTCTCGCCATCCAGCAAACCCGACGCTTTCACGTTGTATTTACCGGCCGGCAATGGGTTACCGTCTTCGTCTTTTCCGTCCCATTCAACACGTGTATCACCAGATGGTTTAGAGCCGATATCAAATGTGCGAACCAATTGGCCAACTTCGTTCTCAACACGGACCATTACATTGTCCATTGCCTGAGGAAGCTTAACCATTGCCGCCATACCGCCATCACCGGGTTTTACACCTGCCGCACCAGGAACCAATACATCACGCCCAACTAAAGAGGAGGCCTGAAGAGCTTGGTTAGAGGTCATTGATGAATTCAAGCTTTCAAACTGTGTATTCATTTTGCCAATGCCATCTACGGTCGCAAATGAAGCCATTTGCGCAATCATCTGGTCATTGCTAACCGGCTTGAAAGGGTCTTGTTGTGCTAGTTGCTTAGTCAACAAAGATAAGAAGTCTTCTTGTTTAAGATCCTGCTTACCTGTTGTTTCGTCGGGCTTTTTAGCGCCATCTTGAAGACTCTTCAGCTGGTCAACATAGGACAAGCCGCTTTGACCAACATTGTTGTTGATTCCAGCCATGTGCTACCTCCTTATCCTTATTGACCCATCTGCAGCGTACGCAGCAGCATTTGTTTACTCGAGTCAGCAACCTGTACGTTTGTTTGGTACGCACGTGATGCCGAAATCATGTTTGCCATTTCTTCCATAACGTTGACATTAGGCTTGTAGATATAGCCTTCGTTGTTCGCTAATGGGTGATCCGGGTTGTACTCCGCGCTTAGCGGCTTATCGCTTTCCACAATACCTAATACTTTCACAGGCACAGTGTGACCACTGTTGCGTGCTTTATTTAACTCAGCGCCGAACACTGCGTGACGAGCCTTGTAAGTTTCTTCAGCAGAACTACTTACACTGTCCGCGTTCGCAAGGTTGCTCGAGGTCGTATTTAGACGAACAGATTCAGCACTCATCGCAGAACCAGTCACATTGAATACATTGAATAAACTCATCTAATTATTCCCCTTTAATCGCTTTAGTTAAATTCTTGAACTTACTTCCTAAGAAGTCGAGAGAGGCTTGATGCCTAATTTGGTTTTGCATGAAAAGGTTTCTTTCCAAATCCAAATCAACCGTGTTGCCATCTCCTGTATCAGGTTGGGTAGGAATGCGATACTTCGTTTCCCCGTTCACCGTTGTTGAGGCAGAAATGTGCCGACCATCTGTACGGCTAAGACCAATGCTTGCCCCAGAACTTGCCGCTTGCAGTGATTTCTTAAAGTCTAATCCCTTTGCTTTATACCCAGGCGTGTTTGCTTGCGCGATATTGGTGGAAAGCACCTCAGCGTTACGCTCACGTACACCAACTGTGTGCTGGTGAATGCCCAAAGCATTGTCAAAAGAAATAGCCATGTAAACCTCAACTCAAGAACTGACTGTTATGAAATAACCAAAGCAATATATATACCAACTTTTGAAACAAGGCGGTCTATCAATGCTTTTACAGGTTACTCGTGGGTAAGCTTGCAATAAACAAGCCAAAAAATAGAGTAAATTGGAATGTCACTCTGACTTAAAGATATAGCTTAAGCAGGAAAAAGAAAACCCAGCACTTGGCTGGGTTTTAAATTTAGACGGTAACCTTACACCTAATATCGGTGCCGCTCGTTACTTTAATTTGTAGATGATGCCTGGATTACAGCGAACCATTTCAAAACGATCGGTTAAGCCTGTTAACGATTCAGACGCGCCCAATAGTAAGTACCCACCAGGGTTCAGGCTATTTGCCATCTGGTTAAGTACCTTTGACTTCATATCAGGCGAGAAGTAAATCAGCACGTTACGACAGAAAATAATGTCGAACTTGCCTAACAATGCATAGCTGTCCATCAGGTTCTGAGGGCGGAAGTTCACCATGCGCTTGACGTTATCTTTCACTTTCATACGGCCATCGCCCGCATCTTCAAAGAAAGTACGACGGCGCTCTGGAGAAAGTCCACGTCCCAATGCAAGGTTGTCGTAAGCGCCAGTGCGGCACATATCCAACATACTTGCTGAGATGTCAGTTGCGGTAATCGATACATTTGGCAGCATACCTGGCTTACGAGCTTGAGTTTCAAGAATCGTCATTGCCATTGAGTATGCTTCTTGGCCTGAAGAGCTTGCCGCAGACCAAATCTTAATAGGACGTTTATTTGCCGCTATTTCCGGTAGAAGCTTATCCGCAAGCACAGCAAACGGGTAAGTATCACGGAACCAAAGTGTCTCGTTCGTCGTCATGGCATCGACAGCAGCCACACGCAGCTCACGGTTTCGACCTGTTACTACATCTCTCAACAAATCAGACAAAGAAGCTAACTTAAACTTCGTTACTAATGGGCTTAGACGACTGCGCACTAAATACTGCTTGCTGTCACCTAATACAATGCCACATTGAGATTCTAAGAAACGGCTGAAATCGCGATACTCTTGATCACTTATTGTTATAGCAGTCATTAATGTCTCTTTTAGTTAGTTAACGCAGCTTTTACAGCTGCACCAAGCTCATCTGGGTTGAATTTAGCGATGAAGGAGTTAGCTCCAACACGCTCAACCATGGCTTGGTTAAATACACCACTCAACGATGAGTGTAAAATTACGTATAAATCTTTAAGTTCGGCGTGACGACGAATCTCAGCAGTCAGCGTGTATCCATCCATTTCTGGCATTTCGATATCAGAAATCACCAATGAAATCTGATCGTAAATACTGCCTTCTGATGACATCTGCATCAGCTTCTCATAGGCTTCTTTACCATCCTTCACCGAGATAACTTCAAAACCAATCGACTCAATAGCACGCTGAACCTGCTTACGAGCAACGGTCGAGTCATCAGCAATCAAGATGCGGCGAACCAGTTCTTTCTCTTGTTCTACTTTCGCAATATCTTCAGCAATCTTGCTGTCCATTGTTTCATCAACAGGAGAAATTTCTGCAAGGATCTTCTCAACATCAAGAATTTCTACCAATTCATTATCAATGTTGGTTACCGCTGTCAGGTAGTTAGCTCTACCTGCGCCATCTGGCGGCGGAAGAATCGATTCCCAGTGCATGTTAATAATGCGCTCAACTGAACTTACCAAGAAACCTTGAATGGTTCGGTTAAACTCAGAGATAACCACAAAACACTTTTCAATATCCGTTGTAGGACGGCCACCAATCGCTAAGCTCAAGTCGATCACAGAGATCGTTTGGCCACGAATGTGTGCTACACCTTTAACCAGTGGGTTCAAGTTTGGCATCTTTGTCAGCTTAGGGCATTGCAGCACTTCTTTTACTTTAAAGACATTAATGCCGTAACGCTGACGCCCCATTAGGCGAAAGGTTAGTAATTCTAATCGGTTTTGACCGACGAGTTGCGTACGCTGATTCACCGAATCAAGAATACCCGTCATGAGCTCATCTCCATATCAAACTTTTTTGTATAAAAAGTGTTAGTCTACTGCAGGCTACGAACCACCAGAGAAACGGAATGACGTATTATAAAACAAATTTGCCACCTCTTTCCATAGCAATGTGTAGAGCTACTTTTAAAACTGTCGCTAAGTTTATCGGCATTTTATCAATATTGTTTAGTTTTTTTGTACAAGCTGCGACCCCAGAACAAATTGAGATGATTCAGTCTGCAGCGGAGCAACATATCCTTGATACAGTTGAGCAGCCACAAGGTGGCGAACTCTTTGTTAATTCAGCAAATGTTGACTCAAGAATCAAAGCGACAGACTGCCCAGTGCCTTTAGAGACCAGCGCCTCAACCACCACCAATACCCGCAGCAGTATTACGGTTTTAGTGCAATGTGTTCCTGATGAGTGGCGAGTTTATGTACCGGTGCGCCTTTCGATGTCGGTGCCTCTTGTCACCACCACTCGCTCACTCGCGAGAGGCGAAATCGTCGGTCAATACGATGTCACCACCGCTATGATTTCTCTTAACAAGTTTCGTCGCCAAGGTTTCACAGCTCCACATCAGGTCATCGGCGCTAAGGTAAAAAAGAACCTAAGACCGGGCGATGTTGTAGAAAGAGGTGATATCTGTGTCGTGTGCCGAAACGAGAAGGTTATCATACAGGCAGTAAAAGGTGGCATGACCATTACCACCAAAGGAACTGCGCTTACCGATGGCTCTATGGGTGATCAAGTAAGAGTGAAAAATGATAAATCACAGCGTATAATTGAAGGGATTGTTACCAGCATGTCTGAAGTCACGGTTTACTTTTAACTCTTTACTTCTAAATTGACGGTATCGTTAGCGATTTCACCCTCAACTCTAACGCCAAATATAACGGCTGCGGTGTTTTGTCCCTTTTCGACTATTGAGCTAAAAATTGCTAAAGTATTCGAACCCTTGGTCGATATTGACTGTACAGGTTCCCATTTTTGAAGAAAAAGGCTTAACTATGGCAGGCATTGATAATATTCGTTCAGGGCAAACCCTAACGACCACTAACCGATCAGCAGTACGCTCTGATTCTAGTTCTGAGGCATCACGCTCTGATGTATCAACTAAATCACCAGCAAGCAAAGATGCGGTTTCACTGAGCCAACAAGGCAAAGCGATTGGTCAGCTCCACCAAGATATGGCAGCACAGCCAAGCTTTGATTCTGTGAAAGTAGCAGCGATCAAAGAAGCAATTGCGAATGGTTCATACACTGTCGATCCAGAGAAACTGGCTGACAACATGATCAAGTTCGAAGATGAATTAAAAGGCCTTTAAGAAAACACTAACTTTTCATTGAAGTTATTGTCTTAAAGTACACGAGGTTATGAATAGGTTTACGTTATGGCGGCACTAGCAGATTTAGTTAATTTTCAACTTCAAAATGCCAAAGCCTTATCTGAATTACTAAGTTCAGAGAAAACCGCTATTACGAGCCGACAATCAAACGATATTGAGCGAATCGCCAAAGAAAAAGTGGTCCTAGTTGAACAACTAAGATCAACCGATCAGCGAATCGCAGCCCATACCAATATCTCAGAACTGACCGAGAACCCTGAACTTGCTCAGTTAGTCACTAAGATCCAGTCCATAGTGCACGATTGCCAGCAAGCGAACCTTGTGAATGGCGAAGCCTTAAATCGAGCGCACCTTAGCTTCAAAAAACTCAGCAATATGATGCAGCAAAGTCACGGAAAAATTGGCATGACCTACAATGCCGGTGGTCAAACGCATACTATCTCTACGCTGGGAACCAACGTAAAAGCCTAGTTAAGTTAACTCTTCCTCTTCAGTAATACCCCTTGTTAACCGTTTATCTGTATCTCAGACTATTCCTGTCGTTATCTTTTATTAAAACACCTAATCAGCCTTGAACGTCCTGACAAAATCGATAAACAAAAAAGCGGCAAGTATTTTCATAC
>NZ_MAKD01000044.1:0-379 GCF_001691235.1 Vibrio sp. ZF57
ATCGATAGTCGGATTGTCACCATCAGTAATGGTCAGCGTAATGGCTGAAGTCACCGGATCGTTATCGAAGTCGCTTGAAGTCACTACTATCGACTTCACGATGTCTTCGCTAACGGAATGGTCTAGATCGCGATTAGGTTCAAAGCGCACTTCACCTTCAAGGGTGATAAACAACTCGCCTTCTGTGAAGCTGAACTGCTGTTCACCAGTGTCATTTTGATCAAGCGTTCTTAGCTGACCGTCATAAGTAAACTGAGTGATCGTCGCACCATCAGCACTTTGCTCGGGCATCACATCAATGGTATTGGTTGTGATTGTGCCGTCTGCAAGATTTGGCTCGATGATATCTAACGTACCATCTTGCATGATTTGAACGTCA
>NZ_MAKD01000045.1:0-252 GCF_001691235.1 Vibrio sp. ZF57
ACGATTGTTCTGGTTAAACTCTAGGAACGTGGCCAATATCAGTTGACCACTACACTTTGCGCTAACAGTGTGATTGCGGCGCTCACGTATTAACAATATCGTCCCGTGGGTTCATGGGGCGGATACAGTCGATAAGGTTTAAGAGCAGAAAATTGGGCTAAAAAAGAGCCGCTTATTTGTGGTTCATCGCGGCTTTCCAAGAAGTAGTCGGTATCTCGATACCCATACCCCATTCGCTTGATTAGCTTTATC
>NZ_MAKD01000046.1:0-43235 GCF_001691235.1 Vibrio sp. ZF57
ATATCGAAGATCAGAACATTGCCATATTGGGTAAAGAAGAAGATGCGGTTGATAACCTAGCAACCGTGCTACTGCTTAACTACGTAGAGCATGGGGCCGACGCTGCTATCAGCGCTGCAGACATGTTCGCTTTCGAGTCAGAAGACCGCCCAGAGTATTACGACTTGGGGGAATACATCGACGAGCACAGTTTCGACCTGCAGCGTTACTTCTCCACGTTATGCTTGGTGTATGGCAGCGATCCCGATGCCTATAAGAACTTGCTCGATGAAGTGGAAAACGACTATTTGAAAGACAGAAAAGAGTTCTGCGTTGAGCACTTTGACGTGATCAATGAAAATTGGCATCAGTATTTAAAAAAGAGTGACGATGCTTAGATGCTTAAAGGTTAGTGTCGAGAACTAGGAAAACGGCTTTGGCATCAAATTCCAAAGCCGTCACTCGATAGATTGGCTTAAGTCTTACGTGTTAAGAGTTAAGAGTTAAGAGTTAAGAGCTTAAACCCTAGACGTTCACTTTGTACTTCAAATCTTGTGCTTCATCGCCCGTCATCCCTCGAAAACCCCAACAATGTGAAGGCTGCTCTTTAATGGTGATTTCAATATCAATCGGAGAGATAGAGAGCTGCTTTTCAATCTCAGAAAAGATCTTCTTGATTAGACGCTTTTTGGTGTTTACCGCTCGACCTTCCATCATGTTGATCTCAATGACGGTATAGGCTTCTGTTCTTCCTTCTGGGTAAAAGAAGTCATCCCGTTCCAATGGCACAAATCGATGTGCTCGCTTGTCATCGGGTAAACCCATTTCACTATTCAAGCACTGCTGCAACACATTAGAGAGCTGCAACTTAATTGGATTTAAGCACTCTTTGATACCATAAATAACAATCATGACCATTCCTTTGATGCGATGTTAGGTATAGAAGAACGTCAGATAGAAGCATCGTCTGGCAACTACCCATTCGCTTACTATTTGTTCATATATTACCTAATGACGCGTATGAGAAAAGGTAAAAACAATGAATTTATAAACAGGTGCAACAAAATATCTATCCCTTTGCGAACATAAGCCGAAGCGAATTGATCGAACACCACCCTCCCCGCGTATATCTTCTCGAATCACATCTGAACTAAGGAGTACTATGTGCCGAATTCACCTAGGAAGACCACGCGGACAGACGCCGAACCAGAAACACCCGTAGAGTCTTCTCTGGAGCTCGCTGTGTTTCCCCTCCCCATCTTCCTTTTACCGGGAGGCAGACAAAGACTGCGCATTTTTGAGCCAAAGTATCTCGCGATGGTCGCTCACGCAGCGCAGGGCGATGGTTTCATTATCGCCACTCAAGACAAATCTAACTCTGATCATCTCAGCTCTTGGGGAACAAAGGTGACCATCGTCGACTTCAATATGTCGGACGACCAGATATTAGAAATTGATGTCGAAGGCGAAAAGTTGGTGCAATTGCATGGGTCGTTTCGAGACGATGATGACCTGATTAAAAGTAAGTTCAGCTTGTTGCCTCACTGGCCTACAGATGAATATAAAGTGCCTAACGTGTTTACCGCTTTTTTGGTTCAGTTGTTTCGCGACCACGATTCGATAAGAACACTCTATCCCACTCCTGATTTTGAGAGCCCACAATGGATCTGTGCGCGATTGCTCGAAATGATGCCTATCCCACTGGAAAAGAAAACAGAATTTACTGAGCCAGCCAGTTTTCCGTCTCTAGTTCCTTTTTTGAATCAAATCATTACGGGGCAATAAGCACTTTTCTTCACTATAATTTTGTATAGTAGAAATTAATTTAAATTAAAGTGATCCCGACTTTCTCCTTTCACGTAGTGCCCATCAAATTCGCATGATGGTTAGTTACTATGCAAGTGGAAAGCAGAAGTTCAGGGAACGGCAAGGAGCATGTCATTATTCCCGATAACAAAGTACCTACAGACAACAAAGTACCGACAGAGCTCTCGAGCTGGCTGGTGTTGGTTGGTACAGACCGAGACAAGCAGGCGTTCACCTGTTTGTTCAAGTTCTTCGCTCCTAAGATCAAGCGTTTTGGTATCAGTAAGTTGGGTGGCGAAGCTGCTGCAAACGAGCTAGTTCAAGACACGATGACTAATGTTTGGAAGAAAGCACATCTCTACAATGTAGATAAAGGCGCTGCGACCACTTGGGTCTACACGGTAATGCGTAATGCAGCATTCGACATGTTGCGCAAAGTGAAAGCGAAAGCCGAACAAACGATAGCCGACGATATCTGGCCAATCGATGCGATGGTAGCCGAGTCTCAAAGCGAAGATTTGCCATTCGGTGACCATTTGATGAGCCGACACGTAATGACTCAAATAGAAAAGTTGCCTCTCGCTCAGAAAACCATCGTCAAAGGCGTTTACTTTCAAGAGCTCTCTCAAGAGCAACTCGCTCAGCAACTTGGCGTCCCACTTGGAACAGTGAAATCACGTCTGAGACTCGCTTTAGCCAAATTAAAAGTTCACATGGGGGAACAAGACCATGATTAAACATCACCCAAACGCGGCAATCTTGAAAGACTTCGTCGATGGCACGTTGGCTGATTCAGTTTCTTTGATTGTTTCTAGCCATGTAGAGCTGTGTGAACACTGCCAACAACAAGTCAAGCAGCTTACAGCTGTAGCAGCGAATAATGCTTTTGACGCAGAGCCAGTATTCTCAAATGAAGATCTAGACAGCTTCTCAATGGACGACATGGACTTTGATTTTGACGCGATAGAGCAAATCACAGCTGATACTTCTCAGTCTGTTGAAGTGACTCCAGAGGTTCAGAAAGTAACTGTTGCTGACACGACATTCACAATCCCTCGCGCTCTAAACTCAGTAGCGAGAAAGGACTGGATGAACCTAGGCAAAATTTCACGAGCAAGACTCGATTTTGCTGACGAAGCACACCACACCAGCTTGTTGCACATCGACAAAGATGGACAAGTGCCTTGCCACACCCACAAAGGCTTCGAGATCACGCTTCTTCTAGAGGGCAGTTTCGAAGACGAAATGGGCGTTTACAACAAAGGTGACTTCATCTGGTTGGATGGCAATCACACTCATCAACCGGCAACAAAAGAAGGTTGTGTCTGTTTAACCGTTTCAAGTGATGCGCTTTACTTCACAAAAGGTGTGAGCCAACTATTCAATCCACTTGGAAAATATATCTATTAACCCAGTTGCAGGCTATAAATATACAGGATGGCATAAAGCTATCCTGTATATCGTCAATACATCTGAATAAAAACAACTACGGTGTCAAAGTAAAAACACACCCAGCTCTGTAAATACGATTAGCAATGTTGAACTATAAGAAAAAGCTCAGAGCAAGAGCAAAGGAGTTGGCCAATGGAAAAGAAAATCAAAATCGGTATCAGTGCATGTGTTGCTGGACATAAAGTACGTTTCGACACAGGTCATAAACGCTCTCGTTTTTGTACAGACGACCTAGCAGACTACGTGGAATTGGAACCTGTTTGCCCAGAGATGGCTGTTGGTCTTCCAACCCCTCGTCCAACCATTCGTCAAACAAGAATGCTAGATGACATCATCCATGTTTCTCGCCCTGATGGCTCAGGTGATGTGACCAACGAACTGATCGAGTTCGGTCAAAACTACTCAAAGAAAAACCAACACATTGCTGGCTTTATTGTGTGTCAAAAAAGCCCAACCTGCGGCATGGAGCGCGTGAAGGTGTACCACCACCATGGTCGCGGCTCTGAATCGACAGGCATAGGCATGTTCACCCAACAAATTATGGACGGCAACCCGTTACTTCCCGTTGAAGAAAACGGCCGCCTTAACGATCCCATTTTGCGTGAAAACTTCATGACTCGAGTGTTCACTTACCAAAAATGGCTCGATCTTGTGGATGAAGGTGTGACCAAGCACAAACTGATTCAGTTCCACAGCGCCCACAAATATCTAGTCATGTGTCACCACGTTGAGGGTTACAAAAGCTTAGGCAAACTGCTAGCGGGTAATGATTTAGATATCGACGAACTAGCGGCTCAATACATCGAAGGCTTGATGACGGCGTTGTCTCATCACGCGAATCGAGGCAGTCACGCCAATACGCTGCATCATTTGCAGGGTTACTTTAAAAAACAACTGAGTAGCGCTCACAAGCAAGAGCTGACCAACCAGATCGCATCATTCAGAGAGGGCGTTGTTCCACTGCTAGTGCCACTGACACTGATCAATCACTACCTGATGGAATACCCGAACGAATACCTAGAATCACAGGTTTACCTAAACCCGCACCCTCAAGAACTTAAACTGAGATACGGATATTGAGCGACATACTATGGATACGACGAGACCTGCGGATTCACGATAACCCAGCGCTCGTCGCGGCAGTTGAAAACGGCGTAACGACCGCCGTTTTCATTTCAACGCCTCAAACGTGGCGGCAACACCACCTTGCGCCGATCAAAGCTGATTTCATCTATCGTCATCTAAAACAACTCGATTCCCAGCTCGCTGAATTCGGGATAACGTTGCTTCACCTGAAAGCTAGCGACTTTGACGACCAATCCAAACAGCTCATCGATTTGTGCCAGCAGCTTGATGCCAAGTGCGTCTACGCTAACTCTGAACCAGAGGTCGATGAACAAGCTCGCGATAAAAAGCTGATTTCAAGCGGCCTAAACCTGAAGATCAGCGATTGTGACGTTATGCTGCCACTCGGTAGCGTTCTCAACAAACAAGGCGAGATGTTCAAAGTCTTTACGCCCTTTAAGAACGCTTGGTTAAAAGAAGTTCAGGTGAAAGGCATCATCTGCAGTCCAGCTCCTGTCGAGTCAGCTGAACGTTCACAAACACAGCTTCCTGACGACTTACAAGCCTTAACCATCTCTGCTGACTATGATTTCGATTTTCCGCGTGTTGATTCGAGTCGCTGGCCATTAAGCCAAGATGTATTGGGCAATGTGATTCCCAATTTCTTAGGCAATAAAGTCAACGACTACGCACGTCTGAGAGATATTCCCTCAGTTAAAGGAACATCGGGGCTATCACCTTATTTAGCGATTGGCGCCGTGAGCCCACGTTGGTTAGCGATTCAATTGATTCAGCAGCAACCCGATCTGTTATTTGATACGCAATTACCGGCCTTTTGTTGGCTCAATGAATTGATTTGGCGAGATTTTTATAAGCATTTGATGTTCCACCACCCTAAACTGGTCAAAGGTGCTAACTTTCAGCAAAAATACAATGGTTTAGATTGGTATCACGATCATCCTAGCTTCAAAGCTTGGTGCGAAGGAAAAACAGGATATCCATTGGTTGATGCCGCAATGCGTCAACTGGTTGAAACGGGCTGGATGCACAACAGACTAAGAATGGTGGTGGCAAGCTTCCTAACCAAGCACCTGCTTATTGACTGGCGTTGGGGCGAGCGTTTCTTTATGTCGCACCTTATCGACGGAGACTTTAGCGCCAACAATGGTGGCTGGCAGTGGGCTTCAAGTACTGGCTGTGATGCTCAACCTTACTTCCGAATTTTCAATCCAATCACTCAGAGTGAAAAGTTTGATCCAAAAGGAATTTTTATTCGTAAGTACATACCAGAGCTGCAAAATATCCCAGATAAGCATGTACATTTCCCACATGACTTTATCGCTAAAAACGGAATAGACAGCGAATACTGGCAACCCATCGTTGAGCATAAAGAAGCACGATTGAGAGCCTTAGCCTTCTTCAAATAATTAGAGTGAATATTATGGATAACTCTCTATGGCTTGATAACTTTCTCAACATGTATCGAGAACTCGGAACCGACAATTTCGACGTGCTTAAGACGGTTTATCACCCTGATATTGAATTCCAAGATCCGCTGCATCATGTCAGCGGTATTTCGGCGCTTACGCACTACTTCGAGAACCTCTACACCCAAGTAACCAGCTGTTACTTTCATATCGAACACACTTTCGAAGCGAACGACGAAGCTTCCGTTTACTGGACGATGCAGTTTGCTCACAAGCAATTAAATGGGCAAAAGCCAATCGAAGTACAAGGGCACAGCCACCTTAAGATGCTCGACGGTCAAGTGGTCTACCACAGAGACTATCTTGATGTCGGCTCTATGTTGTACGAACACATTCCAGTTCTGGGCTGCGCCATCAAATCCATCAAAAAGAGAGCGAGCCAATAATGCGTATTATGATCACAGGCGCGACCTCAGGTATCGGCCAATCACTCGCTATCGATTATGCTCAACAAGGGCATCAGGTGATTGCTTGTGGCCGTAACCCAGACAAGCTGCAAGCCTTGGTTGATTCTCACAAGACAGACATCGCGCATTCATCCATTACACCGCTCTGTTTCGATCTGACCGATTACCACAACTTCCCAGAACTCGACCAAGACAAGCCGCTCGATCTGCTGATTTTAAATGCGGGTGATTGTGAGTACATCGACGACCCAGTGAATTTTGATGCCGAGCTTTTTGAGCGCGTCATCAACATAAACCTAATTTCAATTGGCTACGCCCTTAAAGCTTGGTTAAAAAACATCAAGCCCGGCGGCCGTTTGGTTTTAGTCAGCTCCAGCGCCAGCTTTTTACCTTTGCCAAGAGCCGAGGCTTATGGCGCTTCAAAGGCAGCCCTCACCTACTTAGGCAGAACACTTTCGGTTGATCTGGCAACGCACAACATTCATGTATCAATTGTGCACCCTGGCTTCGTTGAAACGCCATTAACCGAGCGAAATACGTTCTCTATGCCTATGATTATTAGTAGTGAGGCCGCAACTCAGCGAATCGTAAATGGTATCGCTCAAGGAAAGAGTGAAATCGATTTCCCAAGACGATTCATCATGTTGATGAAGCTACTAAGAATGCTCCCAACTCCAGTTTGGCAAAAACTCGCTTCAAGGATGGTATAACAATGAAGAAAATCGCCATTATTGGTTCAGGTATCTCTGGACTCACTTGCGCGCATATATTAGATAAGCACCACGACGTAACAGTATTCGAAAAGAATGATTACGTTGGGGGGCACACCGCGACCGTTGATATTGAACATCAAGGCTCGGCGTTTTCGATAGATACAGGTTTCATCGTATTCAACGATCGAACCTACCCGAATTTCAATCAGCTTCTAGAACAACTCGATGTCGAAAGGCAACCGACTGAGATGAGCTTCAGCGTCCACAACACGACGACCAAGTTTGAATACAACGGCCACAGCATTAATTCGTTATTCGCGCAGAGGAGCAACATCTTCAAACCTCAGTTCTGGTCTTTAGTGTCTGACATTCTCAAGTTCAACAAGCTGTGTAAGGCTCAGTTTGAAAGCAATGAATTCACACCAGACGTTACCCTTGGCAGTTTCCTACGAGATAATCAATTTTCCGACTTTTTCAGTCAGCACTATATTCTACCGATGGGCGCCGCTATTTGGTCGACAAGCTTGGAAGAGATGGAAGAGTTTGAGCTCAAGTTCTTCATCCAGTTTTTCTACAACCACGGATTGCTCGATATCGCCAACCGTCCCCAGTGGTATGTGATTCCAAAGGGATCGCGTTCTTATGTTGAAATCATCCTTTCACGCCTAAGTAAGCCTGTTGCACTCAATACATCGATTAAACAAGTGACTCGCCAAGAAACGGGCATCACGATTGAATTTGAAGATGGCAGCACACAAGGTTTCGACGAAGTAATCTTTGCTTGCCACTCAGACCAAGCCTTACGCCTGCTTGGTGATGCGACAGAACAAGAGCAACAGGTACTGAGCGAGATCCCATACAGCCGCAATGAAGTGGTTCTGCACACCGATACTCGCTTACTCCCAGATAGAAAACTGGCTTGGGCAAGTTGGAACTACATGTTGGTTGGCGACAGTAAACGACCTGCTTGTGTCACGTACAACATGAACATTCTGCAAGGCATCGAAAGCCAAGACACCTTCTGTGTCACCTTGAATCAAAGCGAAGCCATCGACCCAGAAAAAATTATTCGCAGCTTTGTTTATCATCACCCGGTACTTAATTCGAACACGGTCGAAGCTCAGCACAAGCGTGAGCAAATCTGTGGCAAAAACCAGACGCACTTTGCTGGCGCTTATTGGTATAACGGCTTCCATGAAGACGGTGTCCACAGTGCACTCGATGTGACCAAACGCTTCGGTTTAGATTTGAGTACGAGTTCCGCGCTATGAACAGTCAAACCCTGACACCCGAGATGGGGATCGCATCCGAAAAGAGTGAAGAGCTCAGCGGTATCTATTGGGGTAACGTCAGACATCGCCGCTTTGGCGACATCACTCATGAGTTCAGCTATCAGCTGTATATGATGGGGTTAGATCTTGATGAGCTGCCCCAAACCACAGCGCGCAGTGCGCTGTTCGGAACTCGTTGGTACAACCCGATTCGCTTTGTCGAATCGGATTATCTCGCTGAAAAAAAAGAAAATGTCACCACGGATGAACCAAAATCACTTAAGCAACGTATAGCTTCCAAAGTGCAACAACTTGGTGGGGTTTGGTCTGATTCAAACCGTGTGACGATGCTGGCTCAGTGCCGCTGTTTAGGCATCTA
The DNA here is from genome assembly GCF_001691235.1 of Vibrio sp. ZF57. NCBI lineage: Bacteria > Pseudomonadati > Pseudomonadota > Gammaproteobacteria > Vibrionales > Vibrionaceae > Vibrio > Vibrio sp. ZF57. The sequence continues at coordinate 8,560 of NZ_MAKD01000046.1, forward strand.
CTTCAGCCCAATCAACTGTTTCTTCTGTTATGACGAGACTGGAGATTGTAAGTACATGTTGGCTGAGGTGAGTAACACGCCTTGGCGAGAAAGACACTACTATCTCATCGACATGCACCAAGAATTGAAGGTAAAAAAAGAGTTTCACGTTTCGCCGTTCATGGATTTGAACATGACTTATTTTTGGAAGATTAAGCCACCAGCGAAACGCACGTTAGTTCACATCGAAAGCCGCCGAGACGACAAGCTTTTCGATGCGACACTAGCCCTGACGAAGCAGTCAGTAACCAAGACAAACATTAGACGAACGGTATTCAAGATTCCGGCGATGACGATAAAAGTCGTGATGGGAATTTATTATCAGGCTCTCAAATTATTCCTGAAAAAAGTACCGTTTGTGGCGCATCCAGACTCAACGTCTTAAGCGCACATGAAAGAACTCAATTGAAGCTTGGGTTCGCTCCAATCAAGGAGCAGAACTCAGCTTAGTTGGCACAAAATATTAGAATGAGTTATCAGCGAGGTTTACATGGAACAGCTTGCCAAACAAAACAACAATATTGAACAACAGGCTAAAGCCGTTGCTGTTTCAAGCAACTGTAAATATCGAGCTTTAATCTTCAAGGTGTTAGAAAGCCTGCAATTCGCGACGCTCGAGATCATTGAGCGCGACCAGCATTCGGTGTTCGGTGATCGAGAAGCAGACTTGAAAGGTCGAATCGTGATTCATGATGCGACCTTTTTTAGAGATGTGGTCATCAACGGCAGTATCGGCGCATCTGAAGCGTACATCGATGGTAAATGGACCAGCCCAAATCTAACGCGTGTGATTCAAATCATGGCTCGTAACCAAGCCCAATTGGATGAGCTTGATGACAAGACACAATGGGTTTCTCGCATCAAAAACCTATTGCTGCGTCGTAAGAATGCCAACACCGAGCAAGGCTCTAAGCGAAATATTCTCGCCCACTACGATATTGGCAACGAGCTGTATGAGCGCTTCTTAGATAGCTCGATGCAGTACTCTTCCGCAATCTACAGCGAAGACGCAGAAACCTTGTCGAAGGCTCAACAAAACAAAATGAAAACCATCTGTGAGCGACTAGAACTGTCTGAGAAAGATAGCGTGGTCGAGATAGGCACAGGGTGGGGCGGCTTAGCCATCTTCATGGCGCAACACTACGGTTGCCACGTCACCACTACCACTATCTCAGATGCCCAACATGCACTTGCTGAACAGAGAGTAAAAGCGCTTGGTTTAACCGACAAAATCACCCTGCTCAAAGAGGATTATCGCAATCTCACTGGTGAGTATGACAAGTTGGTTTCGATCGAGATGATAGAGGCGGTCGGACATGAGTATCTACAAACCTTCTTTGAAAAATGTTCCTCGCTACTTAAGCCCTCAGGCAAGATGCTGATTCAAGCAATTACTATTGCTGACAGCCGTTACGACAAATACCGCAAAGGTGTCGACTTTATTCAGAAGTACATCTTCCCCGGCGGTTGCCTACCTTCTGTTTCAGTGATGACCCAACACCTTGCGACCAGCACCGACCTTGTGGTTCAAGAAATTGATGACATTGGCCTGCACTACGCTCGAACGCTGAATGATTGGAACATCGCCTTTGAAAATAGTTGGGAAGAGCTAGAGTCTCTCGGCTATTCAGAAGAGTTTAAACGCTTATGGACCTTCTACTTCTGCTACTGTGAAGGCGCATTCAAAGAGCGCGTGATCAGCACTCACCATGTAGTCGCAAGAAAACCTCGTTACTTTGGAGCAAAAGATGAAGCGGTTTTGGATTATTAATCTCGTACTGTTTCAAGCGACCTGGGTTTGCAGCGCTTTCTTTACCGCGCAAGCCCCGTTCGTCACACCACTGATTGTAGTGGTTCACTTCCTTCTATCACCGACTCGCAGTAGCGATTTGAAGATACTCATTTTATTACCATTGGGGCTATTGCTTGATAGCCTCTTACTCCACTTCGGCGTGTTTGCCGTCGACTCTGAAATTGCGAATCAATCGTGGTTCCCGGTGTGGCTTGTCTGCCTGTGGATCATGTTCTTAATCAGTTTTAACCACAGCCTAAATTGGCTAAAAAAATGCTCGAAAGTGATCTTGTTTGTCATAGGGTTCGTAGCAGGTACTAGTAGTTATTGGGGAGGCATCAAAGCTGGTGCTCTTCTTACTACTTGGCCAGATGCATCGGTAGTTGCTGCCCTTGCAATAAGTTGGGGGATTTTGTTGCCCTTACTGGTGGCCGCCTACTCCAACTTAATACAACCTAAAATGGCAATAACGAGGTGACTTATGGCTTATCCACGCAACCCGACACAAACGTTCAAACCTGAGCGCGGTATTGTTCGCACTCATCAGCAAGCAAAAAACACACTTCTAAGCTTTATTACTCTCTCGTTAATCTTTGCTGCGCTGTTATTTGCCGGAAATGCTAAAGCCTCTGCTGTCGATGATCTGAACAAACGTGGTGAAGGTGAAATGAGTTACCTGTTTTGGACTCTCTACTCGGCAGAATTCTACGCGACTCCAACCAACTCTGAACGAGCCTTAAAGCTTGAGTATTACCGCTCTATCGATAGCAAAGACCTCGTAGACGCTACCGAAGATCAGTGGAACAAGCTTGGCTACTCTGACAGCAACATTCAACGTTGGTTGAAACCCTTGTACGCGATGTGGCCGAACGTGGAAGAAGGAAGCACACTCACGATTCGTGTCGCTGAAGATAACGTAAGTCGTTTTTATTTCGATGAACAACCGATCGGCACCATCCAAGACAAGCAATTTGGTGAAGCCTTTCTAGCGATTTGGTTGTCTGAAAACACCTCTGAACCCGGTCTTCGTAAACAACTTTTAGGTTTGAACAAATGAATCCAAAAACAACAATAATAAAATTTGCTCTGGCATTTTTTTCACTCACTTGGCTAGTGGGCTGTGGCTCTGCAAGTTTAGAAGACCATGTCGACACTACGCCAGAGCTCAAGCTTGAAACCTTTTTTAATGGCGAGCTAATGGCCTACGGCATGGTGCTAGACCGCTCTGGTAACTTACTGCGCCGCTTTGATGCCAAACTGATCGCGACTTGGGACGGTGACAACGGAAAAATAAAAGAGTGGTTCTCTTTTGCTGATGGCGAGCGCTCAACTCGCGTTTGGAATCTGATCAAAACGGGCGAAAACACCTATTCTGGGACTGCCAACGATGTCGTTGGAACCGCTTATGGTGAAACCCAAGGTTCTGCGCTGTATTGGAAATATGATCTAGAAATTGAAGTAGACGGCAGCACCTATGAAGTGGTGCTCGATGATTGGATGTTCTTAATGGACGATAAACGCTTGTTCAACAAGACTGAGATGTCTAAGTTTGGCTTTAAAGTCGGAGAGGTCATCTTATACATCGAGAAGATTTGATGTAACTGCCGTTTCTGATTCTTAGTTTTAAAACGATGACTACATCTACAGTACGTAACAAAACAGCCCACAACGAAAATTGTGGGCTGTTTTGTTTGATCCCTCGAATAGCATACCTGCATGCTCAAGTCATTGTGCTAAGATGCGCCACCAGCATACAAATGGACTAGACTGACACTAAGCAGTCCCCATTTGTTTCGCTAAGCGTAGATTCCCTACCATGAATAATTGAAAAGGCTTTAAAGCATGAGCAAGTTGACCTCAGCGGAGCGTAAAGCTCGCGACAATGAACGTTTCTCACAACGCGTAAACGACCGCAGAGAAAAAGGTGAAGACGTAGTTGCTTACGCACTGACCAACAAAAAAGCTGTAAAATTCCTGACTAAGTCAGAGAAAAAACGTTTCAACGAAACGAGAGCGACTCTACAAGAAGAGAAGCGAGTGAAAGAACAAGAAGAGCTTAACCGAATCGAAGACGCGTTCACGATCAAACAGTTCGACGACGAATAATCACTTATGATTACTCAAAAGCGCTGGCTCTATGCCGGCGCTTTTACTTGTTAGTTCGTTGTTTTTTAACGCTGTTATTTCTTGCTAAACCCGTCGATTCTTAACGGCTTTCCCCCACTTTCTTAGCTCAGCCTTACCGCTCGACCGATCACCCAAGCTATTAACCTATCAACCTATCAACCTATCAACCAGGCTATCGATCAACTTTAGCCATAGATCTCAGAAAATCTTAGCCTAGCCCCTTACTATCTCGAATCAACTCTACAAATTGAAGACAGTATGATTTTAATTACCGGATCAAGCAGCGGTTTAGGCGCAGCTCTCGCGAAACAATATGCTAACGCCGACGCTCAGCGCGTAGCCATTACAGGTCGCAATGCACAACGTTTAGCAGAAGTGGCGCAAGGCCTACCTGCGAATACCATTAGCCAAGCGTGTGATCTCTGTGACCCGCACTCAGTGAGCGAGTTATTGGATGCGTTACCTGAAATGCCGAAGCTGGTGATCCACAGCGCTGGCAGTGGGTACTTCGGTAAGATAGAACAGCAAGATCCAACCATCATCAGCGACATGCTGAAGAACAATATTGAGTCTTCGATCTTTTTGATTCGCGAGCTTGTACAGCGCTACAAAGATCAATCGGTCACCATCGCTGTGGTGATGTCGACGGCGGCACAAGGTGCTAAAGCGGAAGAGTCCACCTACTGCGCGGCAAAATGGGCCGTGAAAGGCTTTATCGAATCGGTAAGGTTAGAGCTAAAAGGTCACCCGATGAAAATCGTGGCGGTTTACCCTGGAGGAATGGCGACCGAGTTTTGGAATACAAGCGGTAAAGGCATGGATACCTCGAGCTTTATGACCGCGCAAGAAGCCGCTCAGATGCTACAACAGGCGTTGACCAGCACAGAGCATGGATTCGTGTCAGATATCACGATAAACCGCGGCTAGCAGGTAAACAGCTCGCTTAATCGGTAAATAGAGCGACACATTACCAAAGAAATGATTAGAGTAATTATTTGTGAGGGTGAGCATGAAAGTGTGCGACAATGCTCGGCGTAAATTCATATTCAAGGTTTATTATGAAACTTCTAGTTCGTAACCTATCGCGCTCTACCTCTGAGCAAGACATCCGTGTGCTATTTTCTGAGTTTGGCTCAGTAAAAGAGTGCAGCCTAGTTTTAGACCAAGAAACTGGCGACTCAAAAGGCTTCGCTTTTGTTGAAATGCCAGAGCAAGAAGAAGCTAAAGCGGCACTAAACAAGCTGAACTTGTCAAAGCTTGGCAAAAACACGATTCGTGTAAAAGTAGCGAACTCTTAATCGATTCAATGCTTCATCAGCCGCATGGCTTAGCTTAACAGCAGCACAGATGATAAAGCCCGTAACGATATGACGTTTTCCAGCGCAATATCGTTACGGGCTTTTTGCTGCTCGCAATTCTCTTTTCACACGATTTGAATACGCCTACAGACCTTCATGTTCATCAATAGCACGTCTTGCTTCGGCCATTGAACATCCAGATTCCATCACCAGCTGAGCCACAGTCATTGAAGGTGTAGCGGCCAACAGAGATGCCAAACACACCACGGGTTTAGGCAGCACTTTGTCGATTGCAATTGCTATCCAACCGTCTTTTTCATGGGTTAACATCGTTTTAAATTCAACGAGTTGATACTCTTGAGCGACCAACAGCCAATTACGCGAACGACGAACTCGTTTCAACTGACATCCACATTCCGCAGCATTCACCATCACTTGGCTTTTATCACTCACACGATGTACAAAACTATTCAATGGGACGCTAAACATAACTCTCTGCTAATCAATCTATTCCTACCATTCAAGAGCTCTCTACCTATCTCTCAAAACTTTCTAACTGTCACTCAATTAAAACCGTACGTAGGATTACACAGACACAAAAAAACCGCCAGTGATGCACTAAGCAACCTCGCGGTTTTTGGATGTTAACGTGTGTGGTTTACGCTTTAGTTTCTACCACAATGTCCGTTTTTACCGAGTTCGCGATAAAGCAGTTTTTGTGCGCCAAGTGGTGCAGTTTGTCGAGCTGCTTGGCGGTGGGCTTTTTGGTACCTAAAAACACAATTTTAGGGCGCAGAGTCACCTTAGTGACCGATGAGCGGCCAGATTCATCTTCTTCCAGCACACCAATCGCATCATCGACATAGGAGTCGATCACGTACTTCTGCTTTGCGGCAATGCCCAAAAACGTCAGCATATGGCAGCTAGAAAGTGCCGCGATAAACGCTTCTTCTGGATCAACATTCGCTTCCACCGAAAACGGCAGTGGCACAACATGTGGAGAGGACGAAGCAGGCACAGTGACACCACCATCGAACTCCCACGTATGACCTCGACTGTATTGATTGTCGCTAAAGACTTCATCTTCTGCTTTTTTCCAGCGAATGACCGCTCCATATTCAGACATAATTTCTTCCCTTTTTAAAGCTCAATAAATTAACGATCAGCTGGATGATTGACACCATCGTTGGTCACCACATCACCAATATCAAAAGGATTTACCCCTTCCAAACAGCCGATGTTAAAACCGTATTCATTTGGGCTAGAACGGCGTTGATGATGGGTATAGATGCCGCAGTTTGAGCAGAAATAATGCTTTGCGGTGTTGGTATTGAATTGATAAAGCTTGAGATGCTCCGCACCTTTGAGGATCTTGATGCCGTCCAGTGCAACAGAGCCCACAATCGCTCCCCTGCGACGACAGATAGAGCAATCACAGCGGCGTGGTTTTTCTATCCCGTTAGGTAAGCTGAACTCTAGTTCAACCGCACCGCAATGGCAGGTTGCCTTGTGAAAAGGTTGGATAACCGTATCTCCGACGACTTTCATTTTTCTCTCCAATCACATCCTTATGTTGGTCGTATCATAACCAGTTCAATGTTCTCTGTCCGTACCCGGGTGTTGAGTTCGAGAGATCTGTCATGCGCTGCTTCTCGGCTAATCTAACTAGACTTTTCAACCAAATCGCCAAACCGCTCAAACAAGAAATCAAGAAACAACCGGATACGCTTGGGCTGATATTTCTTGCTGATGTACACCACATTCAAATCGGCACTCGACACCGACATCGCGGTATTGAAGTTTTTCATGTAACCATTCAGCAGAGTAACAAGGCGTTGGTTATTGATGTCGTCTTGCACATCCAACACCGATTTAAGCGCAATGCCCTCACCTTTTAATGCCCAGTACCGAATCACTTCACCATCATCTGAAAATCGCTTCGGCACAACCGTCACCGACTTCTTCATATCATTGTCTTGGAAGTGCCATGTCTTGAGCTCTTCATTGCTACGCAGCATGGCTAAACAGTCGTGTTCGACCAAATCTTGTGGTGTTAACGGTGTTCCATGTTTAGCAAGATATTCAGGAGAAGCGCACAACACACGTCGGCTTGGCGATAAGCGTCTGGATATCAAACTGCTGTCGACCAGTTCACCATAACGGACCACGATATCCATGCCAGATTCAGCAATGTTCGAGAGGTTATCGTTCAAATACAGGTAAGGAATAACGTCCGGATACTGCTGGCAAAACTCCGACAAAATAGGAAGAATGTACTGCTTTCCGATGTCTTTTGGCGCGGCGATTTTTAGCGAGCCTTTGACTTCTTTTACGCCATTTTGAATCAGGTTTTCGGCCTCACTGACGTTGTCTAAAATCTCCAAACATGCCTTGTGATACAGATCTCCAGAGTCGGTCAAAGACACATGACGCGTACTTCGATTCAACAACTTCACACCATATCGTTCTTCAAGCGCCTGCAGCCTTGCTGTCATGGTCGCAGGCGATAAACCCAGTTCGCGCCCCGCCGCCGCTAACCCGTGATGCTTAACAATACTGACGAACATCGCCATATCTGAAAACTTATCCATACGATTCTCGCTTCCACCTCTTCGTCTTACTTCTCGATCTTAATGCTCGATTTGAATACTCAGTCACACTATTCAGCTTAACCGAATAATGAATTTATATTTTAACCAATTATCAAATTTAGTCGAATAAATATAATGGCAAACATCAACAGAACAACGCAGGAATTCAGAGAATGACTAACGAATCGACTAAACAAGAGCAACGCACTTTCGTCATCATTGGTGGCACATCAGGTATCGGCAAAGCACTAGCGATGCAACTAAGAAACGAGAACAACACGGTACATATTGCCAGCCGACACACAGGCGTTGATATCACCGATGAAAAGTCGATTTGTGAATACTTCGAATCGATTGGCGTGTTTGACCACTTAATCGTAACGGCTGGCTCATCCGCTCCCGCAGGAAAAGTAACAGACGTAGCAACCGCAAACGCTAAGACAGCTTTTGACACTAAGTTTTGGGGCAGCTTAAACGTAGCCAAACATGCCGCACGCTACATGACGCCAAACGGCTCTATCACCTTCACAACTGGTATGTTGTCACGCAAAGTTGTTGCTGGTACTTACGTAAAAACCGCCATCAACGCCGCACTAGAAAGCGTAACCAAAATACTGGCGAAAGAGCTATCACCCATTCGAGTCAATGCCGTTAGCCCGGGTTTAACCATGACGGAAGCCTACAAAAACATGGACGATTCCGCTCGTGCAAACATGTACGACAACGCCAAAAACAACCTACCCGCAGGTAAGGTTGGCGAGCCTTCAGAGATAGCCATGGGTTACCTGTTCGCAATTAATAACCCATACGTCACTGGGTCAATCATCGATATCGATGGCGGCGCTCTACTCGGCTAACACTCCGCAAAGAAGCAAAGAAGCAAAGAAGCAAAGACATAAAGAACAATCGTTAGGGCGTGTATCTCACGTCCTAACAAACAAGAATTAACACAGGTACTTCACTATGAAATCAGAAGCGATCCATAAAGAAAAGATCCCATTCCAAGTTTGGATACTGACACTCGCAGCTTTTGCCATCGGCACCGCTGAGTTTGTTATTGCAGGCATCCTTCCACAAATTGCCACATCCCTTTCGATCACCGAAGGTCAAGCCGGATACCTAATCAGTGCTTACGCATTGGCTATCGTTATTGGTGGCCCGATCTTAACCATCTACCTCGCACGTTTTAACAAGAAGATGGTACTGATTGGCTTAATGGCACTGTTCATCATCGGTAATGTCTTATCAGCCCTTGCTCCTAGCTACCCACTTCTACTTGCCAGCCGTGTTATCGCAGGCTTAGTGCAAGGCCCTTTTTATGGTATCGGTGCGGTTGTTGCAACCAACTTAGTGTCTGAAAAAATGGCAGGTCGTGCCGTTGGCCAAATGTTCGCAGGCTTAACACTCGCTAACGTTCTTGGCGTTCCAGCTGGTACATGGGTCAGCTTGCAATTCGGCTGGCACACTACTTTCTTTACCGTGGCAGCACTTGGCACTATCGCGATGCTTGCCATTTTGATATCGATTAAATCGACAGGTCACAGTGAAGCGAAAGACATCAAAACTCAGCTTCTAGCGTTCAAAAACCCAATGCTGCTGATCAGCTTGGCAATCACTGCTTTTGCTTGGTCTGGCTTCATGACGCTATACGGATACCTTGCGCCAATCGCTATGCACATCACCGGCTACGGTCAAGAGTCTGTTACTTGGATCTTAGTGATTGTGGGTGTCGGCTTAATCATCGGTAACACCTTGGGCGGACGCTCTTCAGATAAAAACCTAGGCAAAGCTTCAATGTTTTGGGCCGTTGCAATGATCGTGTCATTGGTTGTAGTTGGCCTTGTGGTAGACAACAAAATCCTCTTCGTTGCAGCTGCATTTGTCTTTGGTATTGCATCATTTGCGAACGTCCCTGCCATGCAACTTCGAGTAATGAACCACGGTGGCGAAGGCCAAGAGCTAGCAGCAACTGCGAATATCTCAGCGTTTAACTTAGCCAATGCCTTTGGTGGATTCCTTGGCGGCATGGTACTCGACAGCCAACTAGGCGCAGGCATGATTCCATTCGCAGCCGTTGTTGTCCCAGTGATTGGTTTGCTGCTTATCGCCAAAGCCAACCGAGCGGGCAAGCCACAAAGCAACTCTATTTTCAGCCCAGCAGAAAGCAAATAACGCGACTTCTCGCCCCAATACAAAACGAAAGATCACAGCATTAAAACAAGGTAGAAACCATGAACAAATTATTTGAAAAATCAGAACTGAAAGGCCTAGAACTGCAAAATCGCGTGGTTATGGCACCCATGACACGCGCTCGCACTAGCCAACCTGGAAACGTGCCCAACGACATGATGGCGACTTATTACCAACAACGAGCAAGTGCAGGACTTATCATCACTGAAGCCACACAAATTTCAGATGACTCTCAAGGTTACTCATTCACACCCGGCGTTTATACCGATGCGCAAATCGAAGGTTGGAAATCAGTCACCACAGCAGCAAAAGAGCAAGGTGCCGCGATCTTCTGCCAACTATGGCACGTAGGCCGAGTATCACACCCTACCTTTCAAAAAGGCGAGTTGCCGATTGCACCTTCTGCACTGGCACCCATAGAAACGCAGGTTTGGATCTCTGATGAAAATGGTAACGGCAACATGGTGGATTGCATCCAACCAAGAGAGATGACCCAAGCAGACATCGATCGTGTTGTTCAAGATTTTGCTAACTCAGCGAAAAAAGCTGTCGAGGCAGGGTTCAACGGAGTGGAAATCCACGGTGGTAATGGCTACCTCATCGATCAATTCCTAAGAACCAATTCAAATAAGCGCACCGACAACTATGGTGGCAGTCGTGAGAACCGACTTCGCTTTCTAATTGAAGTCGTGGATGCGGTAATTGAAGCGATTGGTGCTGACAAAGTGGGCGTACGTTTAGCCCCATTCATCACCTTCAAAGACATGAACTGCCCAGACATCGTGCCAACGATTTTAGAAGCGTCAAAGGAACTGCAGGCTCGTAATATCGCTTATCTACACCTATCAGAAGCCGATTGGGATGACGCGCCTGTGATACCTGAAAGCTTCCGTGTCGAACTAAGAGAGTTGTTCTCTAACACCATCATCGTTGCTGGCAGCTACACACCAGAACGCGCCGAAGAAGTGTTAAGCAAAGGCTACGCCGACCTTGTCGCATTCGGTCGCCCATTCGTTGCTAACCCAGATCTAGTTTCACGCCTACAAAACGGCAGCGAACTATCCGATCTCGATGGCGCCACTCTGTTCGGCGGCAACGAAAAAGGCTACATCGATTATCCAGCGTTGTAGTGAATTTGGAGGAGGTGATGGTTTCTAACCACTAGAAACATTTCCTTCAGGCAAAAGAAAGGCTCGCATGACTAGTGCGAGCCTTATGCAGTTTAGGGGGTAAACCACAATCTGATATTAATTAGGGGTAATTATTTAACTTATGAGCCAGTATGCACCTGTGCGCATTGATGTACTATTTTTAAATGATTCACTGCAATTAATCAATCGATAAAAGTTAGCGTTTGGTCAATTTAAACCACATAGATAACAGTGGTTTAGTTAGTGATGTCTAGAAAACCATCATAAAACCCATAAAAATCAGATCTATAAGCTTCTCATTTGCCAGTAGCCTTCACCATTAGTGGCGAGTTGGCTGTGTAAATAATCGAGCGTATCTGCGACCGTTCCCGCAATGCCTTGTGGTGGATTGAACAACAGCAAACCACTGCCGATCAGGCGATCATCACCCTTGGGCTCTCTAAGGCGAAGTTCGGACTTGATCGGACTTGGTAGCAAGCCATCTTTTACCGCTGTCACGCAGTGGTTCAAAATCAGTGAGCTCTTATCATCCGTGTAAAGCGGGTACCAAATTAATGCTGATACCTTCTCAGATTGCTGATACGCCTTAACTAAGGCATCAATCACCGCGAGATATTCTGAATCGGTTTCATAGGGTGGGTCGATAACAATCAGATGGTGGTTGTCATGTTTAGCAACGTCATCAGGTAACGCTTTAAGCCCATCACCTGCGCTAATCGTAAGCTTGCTTGAAATATTTAGGTTACATTGTAACTTCTCAATATTGGTTTGCAGTAAATCAGCTTCATCTTGCTGAATGTCTGAAAAATAGAAACTATCTTGGCTGCGACCTTGTTGGTAAGTGATGGCGGCAGAACCCGGATACAAAGAGATAAGTTGATTCGGATTGTAGTATTCCAGTACCGACATAAATGAAGCGAATGCCGGAGGAAGATAAGCCTTATTGCACCACAAGTACCCGACCCCTTCAGCAAACTCACCTGCATGATTACTTGGTGCGGTGGTTAGGTCATAACACCCTGTACCTGAGTGCGTGTCGATAACGTTGAGGCGTGAATGCTGCTGCATTAATGACTGAACAAGTGCACTCAATACTGGATGCTTCAGTGCATCACCATGGTCGCCTACATGACATTGATGTCGATATTCCATTCCCTTGCCTCATTTCTACTAACGTCATCTAAACATACTTCATATCATGAGGGCTTGCCTGCTCAATCCATCGTTTTTTGAAATAGGCTCTCTTTTCTGTAACTGTTTGACTCTTATAAAAAATAAAGCCCCTCGTTTTACTATAAACGAAGGGCTTTGTTGACGTTACTGACTAAGTTGTACTGTTAACCAATAGATAACCTAAGGGTACTCACCCTCAACTTCTACCGGCGCTTTCACTTGGTAGTGACAAGGCTGTAGACCAAGTAACTTAGGCAGTGTGATACCTACTGAAACTGAAGACCACGTACCGCTGACAATACCTACAACCAGTGCAATCGCGAAACCTTGCAGCGCAGCGCCACCAAGTAGCCAAAGCGCAGATACGGTGATTAGGGTTGTACCTGAGGTCACCATGGTGCGTGAGAAGGTCGCTTTAACCGATTCGTTAAGCAGGTTATCAGTGTCACCATTTGGATTACCACGCAGCATTTCACGAACACGGTCGGCAATGATGATCGAGTCATTCAATGAATAACCTAAAATCGCCAACACAGCCGCTAACACAGTCAGGTTGAACTCGAACTGAGTAAAAGCGAACAGACCCAAGATAAGCGTCACGTCATAGATGATTGCGGCTAGGGCGCCGAGTGCTAAACGCCATTCAAAACGTACACTCAGGTACAGCATGATCATTAGGAAACACACCAATACCGCTAAGCCACCTTGGTCAACCATGTCTTGACCGACTTGAGGGCCAACCACGCTGCTGTTAAGCACTTTTACTTGGTCGCTGACAGAAGACAAAGCATCCACTAAGTTTGGCTGTGGAGCATCTGTCAGTTGGCTATAACGGATTGTCCAGCGATCCTGTTCTGCCATACCAACCACTTGCACGTCTTGTTGGAAAGCTGTATCAAGTTTTGTTTTTAACGCATCTTTGGTGACTTGATCAGAGAGCTGAACCTCGGCAACCACACCACCTGTGAAGTCCAAGCCCCAGTTAAAACCTTTCACCGCCACCAGCATCACAGAGCTCATGAACAGCACAATAGATATCGCAGACATCACCTTACGAAGGCGAGTCATATTCTTATCCGAAATATAGCTATTTGAAAAATAGCGGTCTGAAATAGTCATTTTTGAAGTACTCATGCTTAAATCCTTACATCGTGGCGTTGGTCACGCCCCCAAACCAAATTGATGATCGCTCGTGAAGCAAAAATGCCCGTGAACATACTGGTTAGAAGACCTAAGCCTAGAGTCAGAGCGAAGCCCTGAATCGGTCCATTACCAATGGTGTATAGAGCCACAGCAACGATCATGGTGGTGACGTTAGCATCGAAAATTGACGAGAATGCGCTATCGAAACCACGATCGATAGAGCTAGCAAAGCTGCGCCCTTCTTTCATCTTGTCTCGAATACGCTCGAAGATAAGCACGTTAGTGTCTACCGCCATACCGACGGTCAGTACCAAGCCCGCAATACCCGGCAGAGTTAACACCGCACCCGGTAGCAAGGCAATCAAACCAAACAACGTGGTCATGTTAACCACCAATGCACAGTTCGCGACCCAACCAAGGCGGCGGTACCATAGCGCCATAAACGTGAGAGTCAGACCAAGGCCAAGAGCCAAAGCAGCAAAGCCATTCGTTACGTTTTCAGCACCCAGAGATGGGCCAATAGTACGCTCTTCAATGATGGTAACAGGCGCTGTTAATGAACCGGCACGTAGCAATAGAGCAAGCTCTTGTGCTTCTGCCATGCTGCCTGCACCAGTGATTCTGAAGCGGCTACCCAGTTGAGATTGGATGTTCGCCACACTGATTACTTCGCTGGTTTTTTCGCTGTTACCGGCTCTGTCACGGCTGTATTCGCTGTAAACGGTCGCCATTGGCTTGCCGATGTTATGGCGAGAAAACTCAGACATTTTCTTACCACCAGAAGAATCAAGCGTGATGTTTACTTCTGCACTGCCCATTTCACCAATGCCACTGCGTGCATCGATAATGTGTTCACCGCTCAGCACTGCTTTGCGAGCAACCACTACGCGATTACCATCTGAATCTTTCAGAGTTTGAGTATTGCGCGTTGCGTTGTCGTACACAGAGTAGAACGCTAATGAAGCCGTAGCACCAATCACGTCTTTCGCAGCTGCAGGGTCTTGTACACCCGGTAATTCGATACGGATACGGCTTTCACCTTGGCGTTGAATCGATGCCTCAGTGATGCCTAGCTCTTCAATACGGCTGCGCATGATCTGCAGGTTTTGTTGAACCGTTAGATTACGTAGCGTTCTTTGCTCTTCTTCAGACTGAGTTAACGTTAGCGATTTATCTGAACGGTCACGTTGCCATTGTGGGAACTCTTCGCGAATCAGTTTCTGTGCTTTCTCGAAATCGGCATCAGTACGGAAGTTAAACTCAACTTGGTTGTTCACCACTTTACCGCGTGCATAACGCACTTGGCTGGTGATTTCATCGACTACAGATTGCGCTTGTGCGTGGTAAACCGGTTCCATGTCTACTTCTAACAGGAACTGCACACCACCACGTAAATCAAGGCCTAGCTGAATCGGTGCGAAGCCCATGTCAGTCAGCCATTTCGGAGCTGCTGGCTCCATCGCTAGCGCAACCGTCGCGTTGTCCAATAGGCGCTCATTCAGCACCTCTTTAGCCTTCGCTTGTTGTTCTGCGTCTTCCAAGATTACGACTAAACGTTGGTCTTTTTGAAATGCCGATTTGGCTTGAATGCCTTCGCTCGCAAGGTATTGGGTAATTTGGCTAGCATCGATGGTCTGTTCAGAACGGTTGTTAATTTGAACCGACGCATTCTCGCCATACCAAGAAGGTAAAGCACTCAGAACCATGATGATAATGGTGGCGATAAGCACCGCGTATTTCCACTTTGAGTAGTGGTTAATTTGTTTTCTTTGAATGCGTTTTTTCACAGTCAAGATCTCTTCTTTCTACCAATCACCGTAAATACGTGCTCAAAAATAGCACCAGAAAAAAGCAGTGATCGAGCATTTTAACCAGCTAGGGTGACCAGTTATTTACTACGATTGGTATGTCTAATATTTTGCGAACACGAGCGATGGCTAATCACGACCAGAACAAGCTGATTGAAAGATAGTGATGCTAAAGCTGATGTCGCTATGTTTGTCTTGGTTAACTGGCGAGTTCAATGGGCACTAGGCGACCATCGATACGACCAATTTAGGGTCAAACGATTAGCTAAGAAGTTCTCGAAAATGCGAGTATTGGATGTTGCCCTCTTTCCACCCCGAAAGCCGGGAAGACGGAGAACTCACAATACTGGTCCAGTGCAGCTTGGAATCCAACAACGGCGTGTTGAAGAGCAGGGAAGCCAGTATTGAGGGGGGAGAGAAGTCAATCAGTAGATGATAAGCAGGCTCAAGATCGGCCACGCTTTCTTGCTCGTTACTGAGCATACGTCTGAAGTTTGCTGCTTGAAGGCTTGATTCGGTGTCGTGATAGTTAGAACTGTCACCAGAAGGCACGGTGCCAAACTGAGCCTTATCGCACTCTAAGTAGCTCGACGGATTATCCGTATCAGCTTGTTTACAAAGATCATTCTGTGAAGATTGCTCTTGAGCCGAGTATATTTGAAATGGCTTAGAAGGCAACGAATAGCCGTTAGAATTCACTAAGCCAAAGCTCAGTAAAAACAACATTAAGACTAATCGGGTACCCAGTTTAAGCAATCTAATATCCAAACAACATTCTCGTAGATCGTCAATCTACAATACAAATGAAACGCTGTCTTGATTTAAAACATTTTTTTAGAAAATGATACGATGCAACCGATTAAGCGATCTCAAAATTTAGATTTACATAGATCTAAAACGGCTTAACAACAGGTGAGGCATAGACGTTATGAATGGTGGGAAAACAAGAAAGCCAAGCGGTGCTCGCTTGGCTTTGAGTTGTCTCTTTCTGTTGGTTTCAAGCTTTAGGCTTTAGGCTTTAGGCTTTAGGCTTTAGGCTTTAGGACGCATGATGTTCTTAACCTTACGGCTATTTTCACCAAAGATGCGTTGGACAAGTTGATTCATGTCTTCCGCAGTGATCGACCTTGCCACTCGCTCAACTTGAGACAAAGCTTCGATATCGTAACCATGAAGTAAATAACGAGACAGGTACCATGCTTGGTCAATAGAGCTCGTCTCGAGAGGCGTGAAGTCCGCTTCAAACTGTTTCACGACTGCGTGCATTTCCTTTTCAGAGACGCCTTGTAAAAGGTCTGCAATCACTTTATCGATCGCCACTTCGACTTGGTCAACGTTCTCCGGCGCTACCATCGCCCCGATAACCCACTCACCACTCAGCTCACTATCTGCGGATGCTGAATACGCATATGGCGAGTAATCTAAGCTCAACTCTTCACGAATATAGGTATCTAAACGAGTCGCCAGCAAGCGCTGCAGCAAGTCTTCCATGAAAACATCTTTTGCCGACATTTTAACTTCAACGCTAGGCTCAGAGATAACTCGTAGGATGTACTCTGCACTATTCACATTGTTGATCGCTAAATCAATGCGTGATTCAGATGGCTGCTTGTAAGCCACCTTAAATTCAGGAACCTCAGCTTTTTCTAATGGAATCGAAGCCAAGTATTGCTCAACCAAAGGCTTTAATTCACTTGGGTCGATGTCACCCACGATCACCAATTGGTTATGCCTCATTTGACCAAACAATTGCTGATGAAGATTAGCGACGTCTTCCACAGAAACCGCTTCAACACGTTCTTTATCAACAAAGAGGTGGCCACTGTCTTGACGATAGATATTCTGGTTTCTTGCGCGCTCAAACTGACCGACAGGGCTGCTCAAGAAAGATTCTTGACCTTGTACAAACTCCTGTTTCACTGCCTCTAACTGCTCGGGAACAATTTTAGGCGCAGTTATGAAGGTATAAAGCGCAGCAAACGTATCTTTAAGTCCGTCTTTATTGATATTAAATTCAATACCATGACGAGTATTACCAATGAAAGAATCGGCGCTAATATTTTCACGATCAAAGTACGCTAAAAGCTCAGAGCCCGTAAACTCACCGACACCACTTCGAGCGAAGGTAGGTAACGCAACCTCAACAGCTGGGTACAAGCTCGGATCCAAAGCGGCTTTTCCGCCGAGGCTCATGTACATCACCCCAACATCATCACCTGCCTCATAATCACGCAGGTACCACATGTCGATGCCATTGCTTAACGTCCACTTTTGGATGTATGGGTCAATAGACATTTGTTCAGCAAGTACAACCTCGCCTTGCGAGCTAGGTACAGCAAAAGCGCTGGCTGTTCCAATCGCAAGCGGCGCAACTCCCGCCTCGCTATACGTGGCTTTTAAACTATCGAGAGAGTTGATGATCGCGGTTCTGTCTTCGGAGTCATCCATCCCAATAACAATAAAGTAATCATCAGAAAGTAGATTCTTGATGTTGTCGTTAATCACTTCAAGGCTCAAGTTAGCGATGAAAGCTTCCAAGCTTGCTTGATAATCTTTCTGTGATTGGACTATTCGATCATTGACTAACGCACTCACTTTGTAATTCGCGTGTTCAACACTGTCCATTTTATCCCAGTTATGCTCGATGTTATCCAGCAAGTCTTGGTAGTAGTACAGTTCGCCAGCAATATCCGTTTCCGAAACACCAAAATCACGCAATGATGCCAATGTAGAAAGCAGATCTTGTTGGATTACTTCACGGTCTCCAGCCGGAAACCCAACACTTATTGCCGAATAGTGCAGAGCACCCATTCGATAGCCATCAGACGCTATCCATTGAGTCGGCAGCGCGGCATCATTAAATACTGCTTCTAATCGTTGTCGAATCAATTGCTGAGAGGTTTCATCTAACCAACGTTGATGCTGCTGAGCATGATTTTCAACTCTATTTAAACCTCGGTTAAACGTCAGAGTGATGCTTGGCGCTTCTCTTCCTGCGTACTCAACATAATCATCTTCATTGAATGAGGTCATTTTCTGTTTCTCTGGTCTCGGCGTATCGCCACGCTCCCAGCTAGAAAACTTTTCTTCAATAAGTGGAATCACAGTTTTGATGTCCACATCACCAGAAACGACCAGCTCAACTATTTGAGGTTGATACCAAGTCTGATAAAAGTTGCTGATGCCTTGAGGAGTAGCATTCACGATCGACGATTTAGTCCCTAATGCATCTTGCGATTGGTACGGGCCGCCTTCAATGAAGTGGTCAAAGAATTTCTCTCCGAATGACTTATCATCGAGGCGAGCCATACGAAACTCGCCAAGAACCACGCCTTTTTCTTTTTCGACTTCTGAACTTGATAGATCCAGGCCATCACCAATGTCACGCATCCACGTCAAAGCAGACTGCAATTGGATGTTATCTGGCAAATCTAACTGGTAGACCGTCTCTTCATAAGAGGTGTAGGCATTAATATCAGCACCAAAGCTAGCGCCTGCGTCTTCGAATAGACGAATCACATCGTTCTGAGAGAAGTTTTTACTGCCATTGAATGCCATGTGTTCCAAGAAGTGCGCGTAGCCTTCTTGTTGAGAAGTCTCTTGAATCGAACCGGCGTGCACGACTAAACGAACAGATACGGATTCTTCATGATCTGGATAAACATGATAAGTAAGGCCATTTTCTAGTTGGCCTGAAGTCCATGCCGGATCCGGCTGGATTGGCGTTTCGGTAGTTTTTGATGTTGAGCTACAGCCAACTAAGGTGAGGCATAGAGCCGTCGCTAAATAATATGTTTTCATAACAACCTCTTAATGTCATTCATCGACAATATACAGATTGAGCTAACGATTATTATTTAATATTGAACCTGATGAGTATCTTTGTGATCTAGATCTTTATTTTATAAATCATAAATCGTTATGTAAGATCGCTGTGCTCATTTAAAGTGGTGTTTTGATAAGAGCCTAATACATCGATTTTAGACTCGCTAACTACATCTATTTAAAATCAATAAGCTACATAAATTTCAGCCAGTTCTCTACATACCCTTAAACAACGCTTGCGAGGCACGGCTGATCGGTAGCTTTTCCCCTGACACATACGCCGACATCTGACCTGAGAGCCCTTTCTTCACCTTATCAATGGCGGAAACTTTCACTACCACTGAACGGTGGATTTGCCAAAACTCATCAGGATTGAGTTGCGCTATCAACTCTTTTAGTGACACGCGAAGAATATACTCCTCTAGCGATCCCCCTTGACCCTTCTTAAATATAGACACGTACTTGTCTTCTGCTTTGAAGTAAGCGACATCATCGACGGCGATTAGGTGAATGTCTTCCCCTACACTGGCTTTGAGCCATGTGAGATACTTTTTCTCCGATAGATAAGGAGGCTGCGTTTGCTGTGACGTCGACTGGGATAGTTGTTGAAGCTGAGCCATTAACGCCGTGATATCGGGCTGTTCTGGCGTGGTACCTGTTTGTGTTTGATTGCTCGACAGACGCGCTTGCACTTTCTGACATGTGGCCAGTAAACGCTCTTCATTGATTGGCTTAAGCAGGTAGTCCATCGCATTGTGATCAAAAGCTTTGACCGCGTATTCGTCATAAGCCGTGATAAACACAATCAATGGCGGTGAATCTAACTTGTTGAGTTGTTTCGCCAGAGAGATACCATCCAGTTCCGGCATACGAATATCGAGAAAAGCCACGTCGGGCTTAAGCTGCTGAATACTCTCCATCGCCTCCAAACCGTTTTGTGCTTTACTGACGATTTCTAACTCCGGCCAAACCTCAGCAAGGCTCTTGTCTAAGTGGTGCCTTAACAGTGCTTCATCGTCTGCTATTATCGCCGTTACGCTCGGCTGTACTGTTGGGTTGTTCATGGTTAGTCCTTTAAATTCACACTGTAAATCGTCTATTTTGCGTCACTGTTCGGTGTTTTCTGATCTGTAATTCTAGGCGGCTGCCTCAGTCAACGGTAACAAGATCGTCGAGACTACCCCGCCTTCAGCGTGTTCAGTAATCGTTAGGCTCGCCTTATCACCATACAGGGTTTCGATTCTTTGACGAATATTGCTTAACCCAACACCGTGACCCGTATTCGCAGAAGGCGTTTTCAACCCAGCGCCATTATCAGCCACTTCAATTTTTAGCTGCTGTGCTTGTTGAGTAATACGAATATTCACTTGGCCACCAGCGGCTTTGGGCTCGATGCCGTGCGTGAGTGCATTCTCGACCAAAGGTTGAATCAAGAACGGTGGAATCACCTGCAAATCGCTAATCTCGTGTGTTTCAATCGAGAACGTTAAGCGCTCACCCAAGCGTATCTTTTGGATATTAAGATAAGCGTCTAACAAGTCGACCTCTTGTGCGATGGTCGATTGTTCAGTGCGGCTGTTTTTCAGAGTTACACGCAATAAGTCAGTCAGTTTTTCGAGCATCAACTTGGCTTTCGCGCTGTCACTCTCAATCAATACATTGATGGTCGCAAGCGTGTTGAACAGGAAGTGCGGCTCAATTTGGCTTTGCAGCTGTTTTAACTGGCTAAGTACAACGACCTTTTCTTGATCAGATTGGCGACGCTTCGCCACCTCTAATTCATTATCGGCACGTAGCTGCTGCTCTCTTGTGTAGAAATAGTAATAACAAACGGAACAAAAGATCACACCAAGCAGAATCACAGACTTAAGATCGGAAAGGTTAGAGCCGAAATACCCGTTCAACCAATAGTGTGCGTTCAAGGTACCAAAGGTCATCGCGATCACCATTGAGATACCCACCTCAAGCGTTCGAGATGTCCTCTTAAACAACTTCACCAAGATGAAAGAAGAACCCACGGCGCTGTAGCCAAAGCCAAAACTGATTGCCAGGTTAACCGTTAATCCGCCGCCCCAAATCGTATGGGTTGTAATCGCAATAAGAACACAAAATAGCGTGGTGAACGCGAAACTCTTAATCCATGAAAATCGACTGTTTGAAGAAGTGTCCATTAAAATCGTCCTTTGATATTTAAGAGAATCATATGACTATCGGGTAAACTGGCGTAAGCAGAATCACTTTTACCACCTAGAAAGCGTGCAGCAAGTTCCAATTCCAACGATGAATCGCCATTATCGAAAGCCTGATAATTGAGCCACTGAGTCGCAATAAAACCGCCATCTTGAGGAGACAACATGACATCGAATGTTGGCGTGATATCTTCAAGCCAGCCATGTGTCGAATCCAAAGACCAGTGAAACATGATGTTGTGTTGAACCAAATTGGCGTGCTGATAGCCTTGCGCATAAGAACCTACCAACGAAGATGTCATCGGATTAACCGACAAAGACTCTGCACTTTCTATCGCGCTTTGCCACTCAGAATGACTCCAAGCACGGCTATCAAACCAGTATTCCAGCACCACATTATGGCCCGTGTCATTGGCCCATGTTAATCCTGCTAACGCTTGATAAGCCTCGCCCTGCTCTTCAAGATAAACCGGTTTAAGCAGTGAGTTAGGCTGGCTGTAACCCAAACTTTGTCGCTGATAAACCATCGAACCGTGAAACTCCCACGCGAGATTTAATACCGACACCAAGCTCGCCCCAAGTAAGCCATGGCGTACATCGTCGTAATAAGCGACCCACTGATATTCGTGGTCGCCAACCAGATTGTAACGACGTATCCCAAAGCCTTGTTGCTGATTCTGCTTTTCGAATTCATTTACGTCTTGGGAAGTCCATGACGAATCGCTGTAAAGCAGTGTCCATTCGCCCGTCATATCGAACAGTGACGCTGAAGCCACACCGGCGCCCTCTTCTGCGACAATGCCCACTGGGTTTTGTCGATAAGGTTTGATGATGTCTAACGGTCGATAGCCATAGCCCACGCCCCAATCCAAACGAACCTTGCCAAGCGTGACATCAAGATAGTGGTCACCGAACGCTGAATTAGACAGTTCAACACCACCTTGCCAAAACAGCTCGCGCACAATGAATTCCGATTCAAAGCTCGCCTCATTCCCCTGTGGGTCATTGCTCAAAATGTCGTTGGCTTTCATTGCAAACAGGCCAAGCCAATTGTCATATCCAACCTCAAGATCCAAAAAACCATTGAGTGACTGGCGATTGTCAGATACGAAAGGGTTAAATGGCGACTCTCTCGATTCAACGGCCTCAGCACTCAATTGCCAGTCCCAGGCTAGGTTCAGATCGTCCGCTTGAGTCGTATTACTCATACAAGGCAGCACAAGGAAAGTAACGATTAAAGGCTTGATGTGGAATCGACGACTAGAAGCTTTCATGGCACCCACCTAAAGCCCAGACACGCTATTACGTGATAAGTAAGCAGGGTTGTAGTATTTGTCCGCTAAAGCTTGTTCGCTTACCTCGCGGTACTCAATCACGGTTTTCTTACTTGGTTGAATCTTATCGAGCAAAGTCATCGAAACTACACTTGGCAAGCCATCTCGCACGCCTTCAGTAAACCAAGCTTGCTTGGCTAACTTACCTGAACGCAGATACAGATCCGCTTTAACAGGAAACGCTCGGTCTGCCGTTAACCACAGATCAATCGATTGATAGCTGGCACCCTTGGTTTTCGCCGTTAGCTTTAGATGATAAGTATCGAGTGTCTCGCCAGTCGACCTCTCAACCTGTTGCTCGGCAACCCACTTACCTTGGTAATCTTCGCTCCAAGTGAGCGTCGAAATGTCCCCTACCGAAGCTTCACCCAAGAGTTTCTGCATTGGTGTGATTCGGATAGGTCGGCGCGATTTCGGCATCAGTAACCAATAGTTGTCCTCTATCATCAGCATCTTTTGACCCGCCTCGACCGCCGACTTGAACACGACCAGCGACTCTCGGTTTGGTCTTGTGTAGACGTTGTATTCGCGGGTTTTGTCTAGTTGCTCGTCTTGATATAGCGCGACCAGAGATACCACTTTTGATGCCTGTTCGCTGTTCAAACGGTAGCTGTCTGCCTTAGCAATCATCTCGGTAACTTGCTGTGAATCGATAGCCCAGCTTGGTGCCGATGCTAGAGCCAACGCAGAACCTAAAATAGTGAGTGAACGAGTAAATTTATACATAAACCAGCGCCTCCGTGATTGGCTTATTTACGCCTTTGCGAGCAGAGAAATAAGCGGCTAGCAAACAGATCGTCAGTACACCCAAGGTGGCGTAACCAACCAATTCCAATGAGAAGTAAATATTGAGTGGGTAACCTTCGGTTCTGCCGGGAGGTGGTGGCATTTGGATATCCACCACCAGCAATAACACCGACACGAAGCCACTCACTAACGCGCCGATCGCGCTGCCAATCACAGCCAACAATCCCGCCTCTTTTAAGAAACCTGCGACGATTTCAGACGGGTAACTGCCTAGTGCCGACAAGGTGCCAATTTCACGAGTACGCTCGGTCACCGACATGGTCATGGTGTTAAACAACGACACAAACACTACCAATGCCATCACCGCGCCCATGATGCCGAAGATACGGTCGTAAAGATCTTTCACCTTGGTGTAGAAAAACGCGCGATCTTGCCACGGGGTGATCTCGATCTCTGTGCCTTGATCGCTTTGGCTCGCACTATTTCGATCTAAAGCTGTTTGGATACGCTGTTGAACGGTTGAGGTCTTGCTTGTTTCAAATAGAAACACCGACAAGGTACTGACTTTGTCTGACGCTAAAAGCTCTTGGGCAGTGGTGATGTGTACGTATAACTGACGCTTATCCAGCTCAGGCACTCCTGTCGAGTAAATACCCTGCACCTTAAAATCAAAAGCGTTCAATGCGCCGTCACTGGTGGTGGCGAGCAGTGTCACCCAATCATCAACCGCAACTTTGAGGTTGCGAGCAAGGTCGGTTCCCAGCATCACTTGTGGCTCTTGGCTGTCGTATCTGGGAGATTTCACATCAGAGAGAGTTTGACCGCTGCGCACGTCAAGGAAAGGTCCTTTCATGTCGAACTCGCGCTCATTAACGCCTGTTCCCATAAAGATGCTCGACTTGCTTCCGTTAGACACCAAACCACTAAAATAGACTCGCGGCTGCACCCCACGCACATTGCTGTCGCCAATAATGCTCTTGGTTAGGGCTTGAACATTGTCTAGACCATTGCTCAGCGGCATGTCTTCATCTTGCTCAAAATATCCCGGCGTACTCAAAGTAAGATGACCAGTATCGCGCGCGGTCGATTCACGCAGAGATTCATAGGTATAAAGCCCATAACCTCCAGCCGAGGTCAGCGCAAATACGGCAATTGCGATGATCAATACCGAAAGCAGACTACGGCGACCGTTTCTCAATAAATTAAGCCACGCCAAACGCACCGAGGTAGGAAGCAAAAAAGTGCTCATTCTTTGTGTTAACTTGCCCATGAGATTGCCTCCATTGCTGTGGCTTGTAGTGCCAGTTGACCATCGATAAGTTCAATGACTCGGTCACAACGCTGCGCCATTCTTGGGTCATGCGTTGCGACAATAAAGGTGGTGCCCATTTCGTGGCCGAGCTCTTTCATAATGTCGATCACAAGGTTGGCGGTGTGACTGTCTAAGCTAGCGGTCGGCTCATCGGCAATGACTAAGCTTGGGTTGTGGATTAGCGCTCTGGCTATCGCGACACGTTGCTGCTGGCCGCCTGAAAGATTGTCTGGGCGATGATGTACATATTCGCCTAGCCCAACACGCTCCAACATCTCTTGTGCTCTGGTCTGCTGTTCTTGTTTCGAACATTGGTTCAACATCAATGGGTAGGCCACGTTCTCAAGTGCCGTCATCACTGGAACCAGATTGAAGCGCTGAAATACAAAACCCAACGACTGACGGCGAAAGCGTGCAGCGGCGATTTGCTCTGTCGGATACGGTTGGCCATCAATATTGATCTGTCCTCGATAGCTCATATCCAACAAACCAAGAATATTCAAAAGTGTGCTTTTTCCAGAACCCGACGGGCCACACAACGCCACCATTTCACCGCGCTGGATATGGCCATCGACCCCGTTTAATGCATCAACACGTTGACCGCCTGTGACATATGCTTTGCCGATATCTTTAAATTCAATCATCCCGTTTTCCTCTGATTACTAACCAACTGTTTAGCTTCCATGCCCTTTATTTCGCTTTCGCTATTAGGGCCTTCGCAGTCATCGTTTCGATGTTGTCGGCATCGGCCGTTTCCATTTGCTCTAGCCACGCTTGTGCTTGCGTTAGGTCTTCAGCACGAATCGATGCCTCAATCGCATAACGGTAAATCCACGATGTCACAGCGAAATGCTGTTGCTGGAAAGCATCTTCAGCCAATAGCGAGAGGAACAGGTCATAACCACGATCGAAATGATTAAACATGTCTGGCAGAGAGGTGTAAGTAACGGCGGCCATTGCGCGAGTTAGGTAAGAATCTGGCAGCCCTTGAACACGGGGTTGTTCATGAATTGGTTGGTCTTCGTCTTTCAGCAGCACCAGTGATTTATCAATGGTTGATAAGCCTCTCTCCACATACTTCATCTTGTTCCAAGGTAAGAACGCATCACGCCCCATCAGGGTTTCTGTGCTTCCTAAATAAACTAAAGTCAGTGGCGTAGCGCCGTCTTGTTGCAGCGTGTCATTAAGGCGTTCATAAGCCACCTCAACCAAGTCTTCATTGCCTTGCGCCGCTTGGTTGTAGATATCGAGCACGTCTGAACTCGGGTTCGCTAAAGCTAACGACGGTGCAAACGAAACAAGAGCAATCAGCAATGAACGCTTAAGCACAGAAGTTGTAGAGCCTGAATTAAATGAGTGTGAAGTAGTCATGATTTCTAATCCCTTTCAAATGTTGACGTTGAAAGGTTAACTAGAATTTGTCGTGCAGTTTTACCAATGCGACGAATGGTAATTATAAGGAGTGAATGGTTGAGAGGCGGTGTGAGTGGGGTCTCAACCTTATAGGAACTAGACGAACACTATTCGCATAATTAGCCATAGTTACCTCCCCCTCTAACTCCCCCTCAATCTGGGTCCATCAATATCTCTAGATCTTTAGCAGAGGGGGAGAACTTTCTTTAGCACTGAACATACATCGACACTTTTAACGATCGATGTTCTATTCCTCCCCTCTCCACGATCAGCAAGGGATCTACATATGAATCAAGGGGAGGCTAGGAGGGGATTTATTTTGGATTAACGCACTCGGCAGAGCTCAAACCAAAAAAATAGCCGCTAATCAGCGGCTATTTTTAATTATCCAAGCGAAGCTTCTATTACTTCTAGCTTTCTACTTCTTTGTCTCTTCAACCACGGCTTTCATCAATACTGATGTATCCATGCGGCCTTGTCCTTCGGCAGACAGTGCCTTGTAGGCGTTGTTGGTCTTTTCAGTCAGTGGAAGCTGGATGCCTTGGCGCTCAGCTTCATCTAGACAGAAACCTAAGTCTTTGATCATCCAATCAATTGCAAAGCCAAAATCGAACTTGTCTTGTGCCATTGTGGTAGCACGGTTTTCCATCTGCCATGAGCCAGCAGCGCCGTTTTTAAGGCAATCAACCAGAGTTGGGATATCCAAACCTGATTTTTCAGCAAGCACTAAGCCTTCAGATAAGCCATTCAACACTCCTGCAATGCAGATCTGGTTAACCATTTTCGCGCGTTGGCCTTGGCCGACTTTACCCATAAGAACTGACGACTTACCGTAAGCTTCGAACACAGGTTGAAGGTCGTTGAAAAGCGCTTGTTCGCCACCACACATGATGGTTAGCACGCCATTTTCTGCGCCCGCTTGGCCACCAGATACAGGTGCATCCATAAAGCGAATACCGGCTTGCTTCGCTGCCACTTCAAGCTCTTCAGACAGAACTGCAGACGTTGTAGTGTGATCGACAAGAATCGCGTTTGGCTTCATCGCTGCCAATACGCCTGTTTCGCTGGTTGTCATGCTGCGTACGTCGTCATCGTTACCCACACAAACCAATACCACGTCAGCTTCCGCTACACACTCAGCCACAGATTCAGCCGCTTTACCTTGGTGTTTATCAGCCCAGCCTAGCGCTTTGCTGTGAGTGCGGTTAAATACCGTTACTTCAAAACCGGCTTTGACTAGATGGCCTGCCATTGGGAAACCCATAACGCCTAGCCCGATAAAACTTACTTTCATTTCTTTCTCCTTTTATTTGACCAAACCATCGCTATGAAAAGATCGAACACTCTCAATCAATGCATCAATAAGCAGGGTCAAAGCCTTTGGCTGATATTTTCTTTCTTTGTACACTAAATACGCTTGGCGATCACCCCGATGATACTCAGGGAGTACTTAAATCAGATTCATGTCGGGATAAGACGAACAATATAATGAAGTTCAGCGATAAATCGCGACCAGAGAACGCTTTGTCAGCCGTACATTATGGAACGATGATCAAGGAAAATCAGGTATAACGTTCATAAAAAAACCGAGCACTAGGCTCGGTTTTTTAATAACTGTTGTTACTGTAAAGATTACAGCTCAGCGTTGTGGTAAACCTGCTGAACGTCATCACAGTCGTCAAGCATGTCTAAGAACTTCTGGAACTTCTCAGAATCTTCTTCAGCTACTGGTGTAGTCGTTTGAGGAACGAAAGTGATTTCCTCAACGTCTAGCGTTAGCTCTGGGAACGCAGTGTTTAGTGCAGTCTTCGTTTTGAAGAACTCAGTCGTTGGAGCGAATACAGTGATTACACCGTCTTCTAGCTCAACGTCAGTCACGTCTACGTCTTCCATCATAAGCGTTTCTAGGATGATCTCGTCATCTTCGCCTTTGAACTGGAATACAGCTTGGTGAGCGAACATGTGAGAAACAGTACCTTCAACACCGATTTTCGCGCCAGTCTTAACGAAACATTGGCGAACGTCTTGGAAAGTACGGTTGCCGTTGTCAGTTAGACAGTCAACGATTACGCTTGTGCCACCTGGGCCAAAACCTTCGTAGCGAGCTGGTTGGAAGTCTTCACCGCCGCCGCCGTTCGCTTTATCGATCGCTTTTTCGATAACGTGTGCTGGTACTTGGTCTTTCTTCGCTTTAGCAATCAGGTGCTTAAGAGGTAGGTTCATGTCTGGGTCAGAGCTGCCGTTCTTAGCCAGTACGTAAATCTCTTTACCGTATTTAGAATAAACTTTAATTTTTGCGCCTGCAGTTTTCGCCATTGAGGCCTTGCGCACTTCAAAACTTCTTCCCATCGGGATCTTCTCTCTGATTCAATTAACGGTGCAAATTCTAGCAAATTACTGTGTCATTTCAATTCTACAGCACTGCTGGGCAAGGTTTGTCTGCGTTTATGCGACACCCATTACCCGTTTGTATTTTTCTACAGACTGTTCAAACCACACCTTTTCATCTGGGTCACCTAGCTTCATTGCTTCTTCAACAATGGCTTCAGGGCCACATTTCGCTTGCTTCAGTTTCCATACAAGAAACGATGCTTGCTTATCCAGTTCGATTTTATTTTTCTCGCTGGGTGGAAGGAGTGAAAGGTTGATAGACATTGCTAGCCTTCGTCTGTAATACACTTGGCTGAGAAATATATCATAGAGCAGCCTCATAAAACCAATACTATGAGTAACCGAAAGGGTTTATGAGACAAGAAACTAAGCAAGTCACTGATGCAGGTCAAGCTAGTTTGGGAAAGTGCGTTTAGTTAGAACACTCCATCAACTAGCTTGTTTAAGCTGTAGTGCTTTATTCACTTCAATTCGCGCTTTACGATATGAAACTTCAACCGACTCATGACAATCGTGTGCAAACATAAGCACTAAATATATTAAAGACAACTGTTTGTCGATGATTTTTAACGCAACGGCTTTACTAACTTCTGGCAATTTAAATGAGTTCCTTAAGTGTAAGTCGTTATAAATATAGTTACATTCATTCAAAGCTTGGGTGCACCCCATAAGGCTTGAATCTTTGTTAAGTGTATCGATTATATTATTACATGAGCGAGTAAATTGGACTGCCACATTAAGATCTAGACTCATCTCCCCGTTAAGTGACCGTGGAAACATCTTTTTATGTAGCTTACGAAGCAGTACGTCATCAAAATCATCTAGCTGCAAGATATCCACATATTTTTTAAATTCCTCTAGATGCTTGTAATGATTTGAGAACGTATTTTGTTGATTTGTTACCCTTATCTGCTCTTTCGTTTGTTCAGATCTGTGGTTAGCAGCCAACAATGCAATGATTGGTATAATTAGAGCCAAAATTCCAAGAGGAAAACGAAAGACTGAAACGAAATTATTAAAACCCGCTGCGGATAAATCCCAACGTAAGGGAGTATGTACCACTATCAAAAATGCACAAATAGAAGATGTAATTATAATCGCTAATGTAACAATCCAAACAATTGGAAGCGCTATAAAGCTTCTATGTGGATTAAACTGAACGTCTAGCAGTGACAAAAGTTTCACCTCAACCCCTTAGATTTTAAATTACTAAATATTCAATAATCATAATAACTTAGACAATGAAATGTAAAGCGTTTATAGCTTGGACTTTAATACATTATCAACAAAAAACCACCAACATTCAGTCTGAACATTGGCAGCTTTTAAGTATAGGAATAGGTGTATAGATCTACTTCGGCAACAGATAGCGCGTGCTTCTACCACCAGAACCAGATTTAACTAAGCAGCCATGTCCAATCAATGCGCTCAAATGACGTGTTGCGGTGGCACTACTCACCTTTGCTACTTTCTGATATTGGCTGGCATTGATACCTTCTGAAAAATCACCATCGAGCATCCTATTCAGCACTTTTAC
This sequence comes from Vibrio sp. ZF57, assembly GCF_001691235.1. NCBI lineage: Bacteria > Pseudomonadati > Pseudomonadota > Gammaproteobacteria > Vibrionales > Vibrionaceae > Vibrio > Vibrio sp. ZF57. The sequence goes on from NZ_MAKD01000046.1 coordinate 38,620, forward strand.
TTGCTCTGCTGTAAGCTTGGTTTGGTCGATGCTGCGCCAATAGTTGGTCTTATATACAGTTTGGTCGACCTCAGCGAAAACCCCTGTAAACGTCTCGTCTAACGTATCTAAGAACCACATCAACCATTCGCTAATATCGAGTCCCCCTTTCTGGGTTCGCTCCAATATCTCGTAGTAATGCTTGCGGTTAGCGAGAATTCCCACCGACATCGCATAGAAGCGTACCGACTGCTGCTCGGCCTGTGCTAACGCCAAGTCGGTCAACAATCGAGTAATACGACCATTACCATCATCTAACGGGTGTAAGGTGATAAACCAAAGGTGAGTGATTGCGGCTCGCAATAGAGGATCGAGTGTGGCGTCGGTAAGTGAATCATTAAACCATTTGATAAATGTATCTAGCTCAGCATCAAGAATGTCTCGGCTAGGCGCTTCAAAGTGCACGGTTGGGCGGTCAATTCTTCCTGATACCACTTGCATCGGAGCGTCACCTCGTAGCTGACCTCCAACTACAGGGTTAAACATGGTGTAGCCTTGAGGAAACAGTCTATCGTGCCAATGTAAGATCCTATCAAGCGCTAGTGGCTCTGTTAGGTTCTGCACCGCATCCAACATAATTTCAGCTAGGCCATCGGTTTGTTCTGTCGTTGGAAAAGGTCGATCTTCACTGACACCGAGTTTATTGGCTAAAGAAGACCGGACCGAGAAAGCATTAAGCTTTTCTCCCTCAATCGCACTGGAATGGACTATGTTCGCTAATAAGGTGTCGAGCATGGTTTGGGATTGATCTGCCGACTGTGAGGTAATCTTGCCCAATAGAATGCCCTGATTAAGCCGTACTTCTCTTAACCTCACGCCTATTTTCTGATTATCCCAAACAAAGTTTGGCCAATTATCTTGCTGCCAAATCCACATATTACACCCCATGATGCGAAAGTATCACTTATTCAACTCACACTATGAGCTGTTTAAGGCAATTATTCAACTCACATTATGAGCCGAATAATGAGTTAATCGCATCACAGAGGTTGCAAGAGTAACTCCTAACCTACAAAACTATTCACTCACCGCGAACACATCGCAGCGTGAGGCGCAGATGAAGTCATTTTTGTGCAGGCCTTTGATTGAGTGGCTCCACCAAGTGACGGTGACTTTGCCCCACTCCAATAAGATCGAAGGATGGTGGAACTCTTCTTCTGCCAGTTCTGACACTATGTTGCTGAATGCCCATGCTTGCTTGTAGTTCTTAAACTTGAACACCTTCTCAAGCTGCGGGATGCCGTCTCTTTCGATGATCTGCCAGTCTGACAACTCCAACAGTAAAGATTGTTGTTCATCTTCACTTAGGGCAATCGCGTCGATACTGCAGGCTTCGCATTTTTGTTCATTCAACATGTGTTGGTTCCTTGGGTTCAAAAAGTGGTGGTAGTAACCCCGCATCGATGGCGAGATCAGCTTGCTGTAATAGGTTTTCCTGACTGATTTTAAAGAGCTCAGATAGCTCGTCGACCACGTAATATTTCGGCTGCATGATGTCGATACGATAAGGCGTTCTTAAAACCGTTTGCAGATCGAACCGCTCGCGAACGGCCAAATCCCCTCCCAACGCATACATAGTTTCCGCTGGAGACGAAAGAATGCCACCGCCATAGATTTTCAGTTGTTGGCCTTCTTTTACTAAACCGAACTCAACCGTAAACCAATACAAACGGGCAAGATAAGCGCGCTGTTTAGATGTGGCGGCTTGGCCTAGTTTTCCATAATGCTCAGTGAAAGCCGCGAAATCGGCATTAGTGAGCATGGCACAATGGCCGAAAATTTCATGAAAGAAATCAGGTTCTTGTAAGTAATCGAACTCGTCTCGCGTTCTCAGAAATGTCGCAACTGGGAATTTCTTATTGGCGAGCAAATCAAAGAATCGGTCGAAATCGATCAATGCAGGCACAGGCTGAACTTGCCAACCGGTTGTTTCCATTAGCACTTTATTTATCTCTGGCAGCTGGGGAACTCTGTCTAATGGTAGATCCAGCAAGGTCAGACCGTGCAAATAGGCATCGCAAGCGCGGTCACTAATGACGTCCAGTTGCCTTTTCACCAAGTCGTGCCAAATGGCATCTTCTTCGAGGCTCCACTCAACCCATCCCTCTTGGCTCACGGGCTTAGAATGATATTGAGTCATTACACACCTCCTTTCGAATGTCTCACTTTAAGCCTATCTCCACTCCTTATAAGCGCCAATTTGCGCGATTTTTCGAAACAAGCGATCGTGTAACATTTTATTTACACAATTCCACCAAGCGCTTATTTTGCTGAACTTTTGACTTTGTAAAACCTAAATACCAGACTGAAAACGTTAACTTTTTGTTAAAGGTAAAGGAATGCACGAAAGCAATAAGCCAATTTGGCAACCTAGCGACCAGCGTATCGCACACGCCAACGTAACCCGATTTATGGATAGCCTTGAACAGTCTTGGTTAAACCTAGATAGGGACGTAAAAAACTATGCCGAACTCCACCAATGGTCTGTAGTTCAGCCGGAATCGTTTTGGCAAAACGTGTGGCAGTTTTGTGGAGTAGTCGGCTCACAAGACTCTATTAACAAGGCAGAAAGCGAGACCATCAAAGCTCAAGGTGGGAGCCGCTGGCAGCAGCCTAAATCGAACCGTGATGCGGTTTGGTTTCCCAATGCACAAGTAAACTACGCCGAGAACTTGCTGCGTTTGGCACACACCATGCCTGATGAGCTTGCGATTTGGTTTGAGAATGAACGTGGCGAACAACAGAGTTATACATGGGAAACCCTGTGTGAAGCTGTCTCTAGTGTTCAGCAATGGCTTGTCGATAGCGGAGTGAAACAAGGTGATATAGTTGCTGCGTATACTCCCTATCTGCCACAAACCGTGATAGCCATGCTAGCCGCCACCAGCTTAGGCGCGATTTGGACATCGACCTCGCCTGATTTTGGAGTAGAGAGTGTGATTGAGCGATTCGGACAGGTGAAACCTAAGGTGCTGTTCACCTGTGACGGTTACACCTTCAATGGCAAAACGTTCGATATGGCGGGCAAGAACCGTGAAATCATCGAACACTTAAACGAATTAAAACAGGTGTGTGAGATCGGTTATTTGAAACCGAGTAATGACTTAGAGAAGAGCGATTTAGAGAAGAAAAAAGTTGAACATGATGTGTCGATTCTAAGCTGGCACAGCATCATTAATCACTATCAGACAAAACCTCTTCGATTTACTCGTGTCGGCTTCAATGAACCGTTGTTTGTACTCTACTCTTCCGGCACCACAGGCAAACCCAAATGTATAGTGCATTCTGTCGGTGGCACTACCATCAACCACCTAAAAGAGCATCAGCTTCATTGCGATATTAAACCAAGAGATCGCGTGTTCTACTACACCACTTGTGGTTGGATGATGTGGAACTGGCACGTATCTGCGCTCGCCAGCGGTGCTTGTTTGGTTATCTTTGATGGTAGCCCGGTTTACCCGCAACCTAACGTTCTATGGGATTTAGCGCAGCGTGCTGACGTATCGACATTTGGCACCTCAGCCAAGTACATAGAAGCGATTGAGAAAGCCGAACTCTCGCCAATAGACAGTCACTCGCTTCCTCATTTGAGAACACTGTGCTCGACGGGTTCTGTGCTTTACCCAGAGCAGTTCGATTACGTTTACAAGCACATCAAGCAAGACCTGCATTTAGCGTCGATTTCTGGCGGCACGGATATTTGTGGCTGCTTTGTTTTGGGTAACCCAATCTCGCCTGTGTATCGCGGTGAGTGCCAACAGGCCGGGCTCGGCGTCGACATCAAGGTGTTCAATTCGTCTGGTCAAAAGGTCGATCACGAACGTGGCGAATTAGTATGCACCAACTCCCTACCCAACTTCCCCGCTGGCTTTTGGAATGACACCGGAGAGCGCTATCACAGCACCTATTGGGATAGGTTCGACAATGTGTGGCATCACGGTGATGAAGTCGCACAGAGCGAACATGGCGGCTACCTGTTCTACGGGCGAGGCGACACCACACTCAACCCCGGTGGCGTGCGAATTGGTACGGCCGAAATCTATCAGCAAGTGAACACCATTGACGGCATCATCGATTCGATAGCAGTCGGTAAAAACATCGACCGCAATGAACAGGTATGGCTGTTTGTTCAGCTGCAGCAAGGTGTGAGTTTAGATGAAAAGTTACTGACAGCCATCAAAAGCAAACTCAAATCCTCTTGTTCGCCAAGACACGTGCCAAGCCAGATATTTGCGATCAGCGACGTGCCAAAAACACGCTCTGGCAAACTGGTGGAGTTGGCTGTGAAACAGGTGATCAATGGCAAAAATGTAGAAAACCTCGGGGCTATCGCTAACGCCGAGGTTTTGGAAGAGATAAAGAGTGTTGTTTCGCTTTAGTGTTGAGCCTTAGAAAGTGGCTAACTATCTCCGATTTTCATTTGGCTGTCAGATAACACCTAGAGTAAAGGCAGCCGATTGAAAACCGAATCGAAGCCACTATTAAAGCTCATGAACCCTCTCATCAGTTTGGCTTCGTGCCTTGGCTTTGTTGCGTAATTAAATTTAAAGATAGAACAACCCCGTTTCGCGTATTTC